>JAQWBI010000036.1 GCA_028706475.1 Candidatus Cloacimonadota bacterium | reverse complement strand
TTCTGAGCAACAAATTCTCCCGACAAGCTCCTGCTGTAAAGCGGGAAATTTTTGATCAGAAAAAACGGCTGTTGCTGACCCATGTGTCACTCTTCTGCTGGTGTAAATTTCGGGGATAAGGTCATCACGAGTAAGGAATAGTCAAGACAATTCGATAAACCAGTAATTATTAATTTGTCAATCAAGCACTAATGAATATTTTGTTGTGACACAAGGGTGACCGTATTGTGCTGGTAATCAATGACCTATGCTTTCAAAGAGTCCTCCTGTTAGTTAAGTCGCATCTTGCTTATACTCTCTAGGTCTATTCGATTGATTATCATAGTGTTATAATGCTACATAGAGGAAAATGATATCTTAGCAACTCTGTCTTTGTGATGTGCATCACTCATATCTAACTTGCTATTAATTAGAAACATATAAATGAATATTGTCCAGACACACTGTGATGTGTTGAAGTCTTTCCACATCGATTTTTGGATGTCCTTTGCTCAGTAGGATTCATTAACAATGCGAAATGCCTTGTTCTGTACGCTTTATCTCTTAGCTATAAAGACTACCAATCTCCTTGAGTACTATGAGTCTGTCCTGACGCAGTTTATGAACAAGTACTGGTACGAGAATGAAACCGAAGAAATAGAAAACTCCAAATCTGCTTTAGAACAGTAATGTAAAGCTGGATAATGAAATACACGCTGTTCTTCATTTGCAACACTCTATTTATCAAACAATTAGGTGCAGGAAAGATTAGGAAGTGAGATAGCACAGCATGTGAGGCAAGATGAGTTTGCTATGTTCCCTGATCTGCATTAAAAAATGAAAAGGCCGTACCTTGAGAGGGCACGGCTTTTCGAATTATTGGTTATTTTATGATAGGTTCATCATTGATAGGTTTAGTAGGGCCATTGATGTTAATGGGATCCAGCCAGATATCATTACCGTAATTGTATTCTGATCCTGTTTTACGACTGGATTTACCACCGGCATATGCAGTAACATCGAAACCATTATGCCCGTTGCTGGGAGCAGTTATGTAGTAGATATATCCGTTCCCACCAGAGTTGGGCACGCCGCGTGTCATTTCTACGTGATTCCAATCTGTCCATGGTCCGCCGGGGACACCTGTCCATCCAGAAATATAAACGGGTGTACTTGTTGTTGCTCCGATGACGTTGATACTAAATGTGATGCCCATCAACGATACGCTGAGGAGCATCAGGGTTGCTGCAATAAGAATTAATTTTTTCATGGAGTTCTCCATAATCACCTTGTATGCATCTTTGTATAATGCATAGATTAATCCACCACTGAAGGCTTGTCCATAACGGATCGCCTTCGTTATATCAGATCTGATTACAAGCTTTGAGATATTTACGCAAGACCATATAAAAGTCTATGTTATCACGAGTAAGGAATAGTCAAGATAATTCGAGAAACCAATAATTATTAATTTGTCAATCAAACACTAATGAATATTTTTTTGTGACACAAGTGTAGCTGTATTATGCTGGTAATCAATGATCTATGCTTTCACAGAGTCCCCCTGTCAGTTAAGTAGCATCTTGCTTATACTCTCTAGGTCTATTCGATTGATTATCATAGTGCTATAATGCTACATAGGGGAAAATGATATCTTAGCAACTCTGTCTTTGTGATGTGCATCACTCATATCTAACTTGCTATTAATTGTAAACATAAAAATGCACATTGTCCAGAATAAATGTAATGTGTTGATATCTTTCCACATCGTTTTGTGATTTTATTCAACTTAGTATTATCTGCATGGGTAGTTCTATCTTTTTGCTTGACATCTATAGAGAGTCCAAGAATTGTGAAAATATAGGTTTTTTGTAGTTTATCTAGCTCAGAACCGTCAATTTTGCTTTTTAGAAAAGAGGTACTGGATGTCTTTATTTGACTTTTTCGGCATGATGACCAATGACATAGCGATAGATTTGGGTACCGCCAACACCTTGGTATATAAGAAGAATAGTGGAGTGGTGATCGACGAACCCTCTGTGGTGGCTGTATCTACGGACAGCAGAAAGATCATCGCCATCGGCCAGCAAGCTAAAGTGATGCTGGGCAAAAATCCAGATGAAGTAAGGGTGATCAAGCCCCTCAAGGATGGCGTTATTGCCGATTTCCAGGTCACCGAATTGATGTTGCGCAATCTGATCATGCGGGCGCAAAAAAAGCGTCTATTGGTGCGCCCTAGGGTGATCGTCTGCGTTCCATCCGGTATTACTGAAGTGGAAAAACGTGCGGTTCGGGACAGTGTCTTGCATGCCGGGGCCAGGGAAGTGTTTCTGATCTCAGAGCCGGTAGCTGCGGCTATCGGGGCGGATATGCCCATAGACGAAGCCTGTGGTAATATGGTGATGGACATCGGCGGCGGTACTTCCGAGATCGCGGTTATCTCGCTTTCACACATTGTGGTACACAATAGTATCCGCATGGGAGGAGATAAGATCGATACAGACATCATCAGCTATCTGCGCAAAAAGAACAATCTGCACGTTGGCATTCAGACTGCCGAGAAGATCAAAACCACCATCGGCAGCGCCTATCCCCTGAAGGAAGAGCTATGCATGGATGTGCGCGGTCGGGACATTGTATCAGGATATCCGGTTACCATCAAGATATCTTCTGAAGAGATCCGCGAAGCCATCTCGGAAACAGTTACTACTATGATAGACGCCATCAAGCGCTTGTTTGAGCGCACTGCGCCGGAGCTTTCCGCAGATATTGCCGAGCGCGGTATCTTCCTGACAGGTGGAGGTGCTTTGCTGAAAGGTCTGGATGAAAAGATACGCAAGACCGTGGATTTGCCTGTACATGTGGTGCCCGATCCGCTGGAATGTGTGGTGAAAGGTGCAGGAACGGTTTTGGACGATGTGGAACGCTATCGCCAGGTACTAATCAAGAAAATTGAAGATTAAAGGGATTTCAGCGCAGTCCTGCCCTTATTGCAGCGCTGAAATCTGTATACAGCCCCGGGGATTAATCACGGATGAGGATTAAAAGATACATAATGCCGGCGATTCTTGTCATAATATCGATCGTTATGCTGATCGGAGACAATGATCTGCGCGCTGCTAAAGCGTCTTTTTTTGGCAAGACTATCTTCTTCCCTTTTGTATCTTCCTTGAAGACCATCGAGAGTAATCGCAAGCTGAGTGAAGACAACTTTATCCTACGCAGCAGATTGACCGAGAGCACTCTGCAAAACCTTTCGCTACAAAACCAGTTGAGGGAATATACCGGTGTGGCGACCATCAGTTTCAATACTGAAGATACAGAATTCGAATTGGCAGAGGTAATTGGCTATTCCGGTCAATTCCAGGAGCGCAACCTGATCGTGAATAAGGGCAAAGCATACAACATCGTCCCGGGATCTGCAGTGATCTCCGGAAATGGCATTGTGGGCAAAATCATCTCGGTTACCGATACTTATAGCATCATTCTGCCCTTCTCCAATCCCCGTTTTCAGGTTCCGGTAATGGTCTCACGTACCGGAGTGCAAGGCATTTTACAGTCTGATGTGGCAGGCATCATCTCCATGAACATGGTGAAACTGGGCTCGGAGATTGCTACCGGAGATACCATTGTAAGCTCCAATCTATCCAGATTGTTTCCCAAGGGATACCCAGTGGGAACGATCAGCCGCATCAAGGAATCAACGGACAATCTGTTCCTCAGTGCGGAAATCAGTCCCTTCACCCTGGTTGAAAACCTGGAACACGTGTTTATACTAAAACAAAGGAAAAACTATGGCAGCTAAACAAGCAGAAATTGTGGTATATGGAAACACCTTTGTGCGAATCCCACTTAAAACCCGTATCCTGAGCGCCGAAGACGATATGCTGGACATCATCCGTGAGTATGCTATACCCTATATGCAAGCAGGAGACATCCTTACCATCAGCGAGAGTCCCATGGCGATCACTCAGGGACGCGCCATCCCCGTTAGCAAACTCAAGATAGGCTTACTGGCCCGTGTATTGTGTCGTTTTGTGGCAAAAGTACCCTACGGCATCGGATTGCGCTCGCCATCCAGCATGCAATGCGCCATCGACGAAACCGGAAGCATTCGCATTCTGTTTGCGGCAGCAGTGGGAGCGATAGGCAAGCTGTTGGGACGCAAGGGCGATTTCTACCGCGTGGCAGGGATGCAGGCAGCTTTGGTTGATGCTGCCACCACCTCACCGATTCCACCCTACAATGAAACCGTGATCAAGGGCCCCAAAGATCCTCAGAAGGTAGCTGAAGAGCTGGCAGAGGCAATCGGTTATCCCGTGGCGATCATGGATATCAACGATATCGGCGGAAGCTGGATGATCGGAGGGGGCGGCGGAGTATCCAAACACTTCATCGAGACTGCTATGAAAGACAATCCCCAAGGCCAGGGCGATGAACTTACTCCGCTCTGTATCGTAAGGCGCAAGGACTGAGCAGGTGATCTTAAAAGGGATCTACGTATTTCTGGGTGGACTTTTCCTACTGTATGTGCAGGTTCTGTTTATGCCGGCACTTGCGATAGCCAACGTAGTTCCCCTTATCCTATTGCCCTGGCTTATCTACACTGTGTGGAAGCAGGCCTGGGAGCTCTCTCTGCCCGTCGTGTTCATAATTGGCCTGATGTATGACACCCTCAATCCTTCTCTTTTTGGCTTGCATGCCCTGTTCTTTGTACTTCTGGCAGTGCTTATCGATGTGCTGCGGATACCTTTCGAACAGGATAGCACCGTAGCCAAACTGATCGCAATTGCCTCCACCAATCTCATCTTCAGTCTGCTTTATCTGCTGGCACAGGGCTTGTCCTGGGGATTCGACGCCAAAGTGTATCGTCTTGCTGCGCTTGGTTTCTTATACAATCTTATCTTCAGCTTGCTCTTTTTTTCCATGATGCAGTTCATCAGCAAGTTGCGCATAGTTGTAGCACATGACTAAAGCCATTAAGGTCTATGTGATAATACTTGCAGCGTTGTTCCTGCTATTGGCGGGCTCTCTATTCCGATTGCAGGTAATCAAGGGAGAGCATTACAAGCGGGTGGCAGAAAGCAATTTTGTAAGGATCCGCCGTATTACCGCGACCAGGGGTGAGATATACGACCAAAAATACCGCCCCATAGTGCAAAACGTTCCATCTCACAACCTCTACCTCACCAGCGGTAAAATCCGCAACCTCTCTTCCCTGGCTCAGTTCCTCCATCGGCACTTTGAAATCTCCGAAGAAGAACTGAGAGACATGGTTAGCAAACAGAGGTTCAAGACCTACGAAGAGATACTCTTGGCAGACAACATCCCATACAAAACTGTACTGAGTCTCAGCGAGTATCTCAATTACTATCCTGAGCTGGTGTTTCGCATAGGCTCAACCCGCAATTATCTATATCCCAATCATTTTACGGGCTATGTAGGGCGTATAAATGAAGATGAGTATGAACTTTATAAAGAAGAAGATTACTCCATCAACAGCTACATCGGCAAAACCGGCTTGGAACGTTATTACGAAGTACTACTCAGGGGAAGAGACGGCAAGGAAGTAGTACAGGTGGATGCTCAGGGACGCTCTTTGGGGCTGTTTGACGAAGCGGGATTCATCGAGCCCCTCAACGGGCTATCCTTAGTTCTGACCATAGATAACGATCTGCAGGACTTTGCCTATCGGGCTTTCCCGGATCACATCAAGGGCGCTGTGGTAGTGAGTGACGTGAGAACTGGGGGCATCCTGGCTTATGTAAGCAAGCCGGGATATGACCCCAATGCCTTTATGCAGAGAATCAGTCCTGAAGTATGGGCAGATCTGAACGATGCGAGCAAGCCGATGCTTGACAGGGTGATTCATGCCACATACCCTCCCGGATCGGTATTTAAGCCGATAACAGGGGGCTTTGGACTTAGCAAAAAGGTAGTTTCCAGAGATACCCGTCTCAGCTACTGCGATGGCGGATTTCAAGTGGGTAATCGCTACTTCCGCTGCTGGCAGCACGGCGGTCATGGCAGAACCAACATTGTGGAAGCCCTGATGCATTCCTGTGATGTGTATTTTTACGACCTTTCACTGCGCTTGCCGCTGGACGAATTCAAGGACTTCGCTCTGGCAAGTCATATTGGCCGTCAGACCGGGATTGATCTGCCCAATGAGCGTAATGGCTTTTTCCCTGATACAGCCTGGTACAAACAGCGATTTGGCCCCAAAATAGGTATTCAGGGACATAAAGTGAATCTCTCCATCGGACAGGGCGAGATTCTATGCTCTCCCATCCAGCTAAATGCCTTTTATGCGGCTATTGCGAACAACGGTACCTGGATTCAGCCACATTTGCTCAAACAAACTGTTGGCAGAGGCCGGCTCACCATCAATCAAGTGAATCCCGTCCACAAAAGTTCCCTTCCGAACAACACTGAGAGCCTCCGTGCCATTCAAGATGGTCTATGGGCAGTGTGTAACGCTCCGAATGGTACTGCTCGCAGTGTTCAGGTTCCCGGAGCCACTTCATATGGGAAGACCGGTTCGGCTGAGAACTCTATGGGCAAGACCACCCATGCCTGGTTTTGCGGCTATATCGTAACCGATAAACCGGAGATTGCAGTAACAGTCTTCATGGAAAACGCCGGGGGTGGCGGAGCGATGGCAGCCCCGGTAGCTCGCAGTATCTTCGATTTCTATATGGGCAACATCGAGAATATCACGCGTCCTGCCAAGATCCCTGCCCAATTCCGCAGTGCAGAGGAACAGGAAGCGGAGATTGAGGGGGATGTATCAGCAGACGAAGCAGAGGAGACAGAAACCATCCAGTCCCCAGAAGGGCAGGATACCGTATCGGAGCAGGTACAGCCATGATCAACCGCCAAAAATTCGACTTCGTTCTGCTAGCTCTTCTGTTTATCCTGATTGCATTGGGCTGCGTTGCCATCTTCAGCGCATCTACCACCGTGATCTCCAACCAGGTAAGCACACAGGCATTTTGGTGGAGGCAGATCATCTTTGCCATCCTTGCTTTGGGAATGATTGCCTTTTTATTGAAGCTCCCAATGCCCATATTCGACATCCTGATTCTGCCCGCTTTTATACTCAATATCCTGGCTTTAATTTTAGTGCTTTTCACTCCTGCGATAAATGGCTCGCATCGCTGGTTCAGTATGGGAGGAATCAATATTCAGCCTTCTGAGAGTGCCAAACTGCTTACCATACTGATGGTAGCGCGCTACATTTCCAAAGAGAATGTGAACGAATATCGCCAGATGTTGTATGGCTTTGGCATCATGCTGGCTCCGGTGATCCTGATTATGCTGGAGCCGGATTTCGGCACTACGCTCGTGTTTTGGGCAAGCTTGATAGCAATGCTGATAGCAGCCGAGGTTCCACTTTTCTACATATTGCTCATCATATCGCCGGTGGTTTCCGTGGTGGCATCCATCCATTGGCTATTTATCCTGCTGTGGATTGTGCTCTTGGTTCTGTTATTGATGTGGTCGCGCCTTTCCTGGGTAGCAATCACTGTGGCGGGTATCGCGAATGTATTTATTGCATTGATTATGCCAGTATTTTGGATGGGATTGAAAGACTACCAGCAAAACCGCATTCTCACCTTTATGGACCCCACCCGCGATCCCTTGGGAGCAGGTTATCAGATAATCCAAAGCAAGATTGCCATAGGTAGCGGAGCATTGACCGGCAAGGGCTGGCTGATGGGAACTCAGAAGAATATGAACTTCTTGCCCGAGCACCATACAGACTTCATTTTCTCGGTGATCGGCGAAGAATTCGGCTTTGTGGGATCGATGTTTCTGCTGTTTATATTTGCTTTCTTTTTTGCCCGCATCATTCACGACATAAATCAGTTGAAGGTAAAGGAAAGAAAGGTTGCCTCAGCTGGCATTCTTGCTTATCTTATGTTGCAGAGTTTTATCAACATCGGTATGAATATCGGTCTGGTCCCGGCTACGGGTATCCCCTTGCCATTCATCAGTTATGGCGGATCGAATCTGATGATCAATACCATTTCGGTGGCGGTGATCTTGAAATATTTAAATGAAAGAGGTTTTATTAAATGAAACTGTGGCTATGGCTCATATTGCTAGCCCTCACTCTTAGTTCTTGTTTTGTGAGTTCATCGCTGCTTTTTACCGAAGCAGATATCGGGGAAAGCAAGAATCTGGTGGCAAATCCGGGATTCGCCCTATATTCCCTCTCTCCCAATGAAGCTTTGAAAGGTTGGAGCATCATAGTGGAGCCAGCCAGTGCGGATTTCGATAAGATTCGCATAGATGCCACCGATGCGCTTGAAGGCGAAAGCTCACTGCATATATCGGCTTCAGACAAGGATATCATGCTGATCTCAGAACCCTTCAAAGTACGCCGCTATGGGGGATATTACTCTCGCATCAAGCTGAAAACCGACAGCCCCAATCCTCCTCAGATCACCATGCAGATGATCACGTTCAAAGAAAACGGCAAGATAACCAATCGCTTCAAAGCAAAACAAACACCGGCTGATGTATGGAACAGCCTTTCTGTTAGCGCAGGTTTCCTGCGTCCGGGTGTCAATTTTGGCCGTATATCCATCCTGATCCCCCCCTTCAGCGAAGGATCGGTGTGGATAGACGATGCCGGTTGCTGGGAAGTACATAGCTTCAAAATAGACTAATAATAGCACCTACGTGCGAATAAAAAAAGGAGAACACATGAGAAGCAAACTATTCTTACTCGTATCGTTCAGCTTGGCCATGATCTTCGCCTTCAGCGCTTGTATCGGAGATGACGACAATGGCGGTGTATCTGGATTGCCGGATGACAATGACGAAGAGTATGACTGGGAAATCATGATCAGTGATGCACTATACTTGCCAGAGAAAAGTGATGAATTTTCGATTACAGCCATACGGTGGGGAGAATATGATGAACAACCATCTGGCAATGATTACAAGATCAAGATTGACGGCGTAATACATGATATGTTCGGCGGGTATGGTTTGTACCAAACCTATGTACCGTTAAGCCATGGTACCGAGTATGACATAGAATTCCTACAGGGAGAAGAAGTTATCTGCTCCAGTACCATCAAAACCCCGTATAAAGCAAATATCGAATTTCCAGATCC
The DNA here is from genome assembly GCA_028706475.1 of Candidatus Cloacimonadota bacterium. Classification (NCBI taxonomy): domain Bacteria; kingdom Pseudomonadati; phylum Candidatus Cloacimonadota; species Candidatus Cloacimonadota bacterium. Next base: position 9,775 of record JAQWBI010000036.1, on the reverse strand, counting down.
TTATATACCCACTCAAGCCACTACACTGAACTGGACCATGGAAGGTAACAACAACTCCCAATATTTTCAAGCTTATTCAGAAATCTATGAATATGCCAAGGGAGATGAAGAAGAGGATGAAGGCTATTTTCTCTTGCTTTCTCCCAGCGACAGAAGCCTGACGATCCCCGCCAATGCCGTGGAAGAAGTGGGACCTCAAGGGTATTATTCGCTTTCACTGATGCAGTTGAATTTCTACACAGAGAGTCACTGCGAGATCAGCTGCATGTCTGTGGCCAGCAATCAGGACGGTTATAAGGAAAAAGATATGTCGGCTTCCGATTATATACAAATAGCCAGAGAGTTGCGGTCTCAAAGATAAACAATTTACCAGTACAAAAATCAAAGCCGGTGTTCGCATCGGCTTTTCTTCTGCTTTAGTATTGTTTGCGCTGTGCCGATCCAGATATCATGCTATTATTAAGCAGTCGTCACTCGATGATAACGGGACAATATCTGCTTCAGTACTACACGAAATCCAGAGGGACAAATGCTTGTTGACCATGTATATCAGGGATTCTGCCCACTTTTCGGAGATCAAAGTGCTTGCCAAAAATGCAAGCTGCTTTATTCTATCATTAGGACTGACTAATAAGCAGAATGTGGAGTCCCAAGAGTAGCAAATTTCCGCGATGCGGGTGCGTCTTTTGGGGCTCTTTTCTAATATTAGGTGGGAGAAATAATGCATAAAAGAATAGATTTGAACAGCGAGCAGGATACCATTGATCTTGCTCACTTCATCGTGCCCTTATTGGGCCCCGGCTCTATTGTGACCCTCTCCGGAGAGTTGGGCAGCGGAAAGACCTTCTTTGTGAAAGCACTGGGGGCATTTCTGGGAGTACCGGACGAGATCGACAGCCCCTCTTTTGTGATCTTCAAGGTATATCATTTTGGTCGTTACCCTCTATACCATCTGGATCTATACAGATTGAGACGCGAGGAAGAATTGCTGGATTTGGGATTGTTGGACATGATTGAAGACGGTATTACGCTGATTGAGTGGCCGGAAGTTGCCGAAAACTTCCTGCCGTATCAGAATCTTCGGCTACACTTCGGCTTTGAGGGGAAACAGCGCTTTGTGGAGATCAGACCGGACGAAAAGCTGCAGGAGTTCTTCTCCTAATACTCTGTTTTCGACAAGTGGAAACACATTATTATTGGTCTATGAGACAGTGTTATGAGCAGCAGAAATAGGGGCTCTGCCGGCGGGATGTCTCTGCCCCTACATCTTGCGTTTGGGGTAGGGTATGATTCCTGCCCGATATGGCTGCTCTCCTTCTGCTAAACTGCGGCTGAGGCTATCAAAGAGTTTGCTGCGGGTTTGGCGGCTTCGCGCTGGAATCTCCACCATGAATAAAGCGCTCGCCAGCTCGATTTCATCCTTATCCCAGACCTTGGCTAAAAGATATAGCTCAAGAGGCTTATCTGTCTTGTTTTCTATGGTATAGCCAATCTCAATAAACTGTGTACCCCAGTCATCGAAACTGATCTCGGAGATCTCTACTTTATCAGTCATGGTTTGATTACTGCGCTGATGTAGCAGAAAACTCAGCACAATGACGATCACCACCACCAATAGTATGCTTCCCTTCAAGTTATAGCGTCTCGGCCACTCCATGCGGTCATATGATCTCATTGTACATCCTTGTTAATAAATGAATTGCCACGCTGCGAAAAGCTTGTGTTCCCACTTGTCCCGGTGCAGGCTGTCATGACCGATCAAGAGACGATTATGAGCCAAAATGGGGATTGTGAGACTGCTGCAGAGTTGGTATTCATTGCTTTGATCTCCCATAAACCAGGTGGCTTGGGCATCGTCAATCTGCCCGGTAAAGATATCGTGGTAGTTATCTTGCCAGGAGGCTCCGTCAGAGCCTCGTTTACGCCAGGAAAGACGGCTGTCCAGCAAGCAGTATGGAAGTAGTCCCAGATTTGCCTCCAGACTAACATCAACCAGATTGGAGCCTTGAGGATAGCCCAAAGGACGTCCGTCGTGGGAATACATAGTGTGATTCATATAATGGGCATAAGTGTAGGGGCGGACGGCACTGGCTTCCAGGCTGATTCTGCCGGTGGGGATGGCTTGGCTGATGCCTGTCTGCAGAGCGTATTTATTGCCCCACCAGTTTGTGAAAAACTTGCTATAGCTGAATTCATCCAGAGCAAATTGGGCATAGATCAGGGTACCGTCCACGGGTGCGTAATTCCCTCCGCAGTAGATCATTACGTTGTCCCGATCGTGCTGATTGTGTTCTGTGGCGCGCCAAAAGCTGTTGGGCAGAATATAGTTCAAATCTATAGCGCGGTTACCGTAAACAACGCTTTCTCCCACAAAGAGTTCCAGCGAGTGAAGGGGGAAATAGCTCAATTGATGGAGTGCGACATATTTGTCGGGATAGTTTAGTGCGTTTACGGAACTGTTCGAAGCGGAGGCATAAACGCTGTCTGCAACCAAACTACCATGCATCATGCTCAAGCGAAAGTCGCCCAGATGCGCTTCAGCCAAGAGATAGGCATAGTCGTTCACTTTGTCGTTCAAGATGATGCTGCCGCTGATGCTGTTGCCGATCTGAAATCTGCCTCTGCCGAGGGCAAGGTTTAGTTTGTCCGTACGGTAAGCCAGCTCACCGCTGATGTTATCTAGCTGGATATGCGAGGTGAAGCGTTTGTAATAGCCGTCGATCAGTTCATCGGTCTCAGCTAAGTTCAGATCGCCGTGATAGGCGCCATTGTACCAATCCGTACGTAGAAATACGTTTTGTCCGGCTTCTGCGGTCAGTCTCCAGCCTTTATACCAGAAATCGTAGTCGCCATTCTCGGGGAAGTCCGCTTCGTATCCTGCATAGACATTCAGGTCGGCTTTCAATAGTGGGTGTCTGTAACTAAACAAGTCGTGGTCCCGGGAGTGTGAACTAAAGACCTCGTACAAGGCATCTTGGACACCGTGTAGAGATCTAAACGGATGGGAAAGGCCATCGTTTTCAGGCTGCAATTCTTCGCTAAAGTAGCTTGGATTTTCGGTTAGGAAGCCCGCCCGGTAAGAGCTGTGAAGCTGCGGTATGAAGGCAGATCTGAAGGTAGATCTGCCCCATAACTGCGAGCTTCCTGCCAACAAACATAATGCTATCAGCAAGATACTGGTCTTATTTTTTTTGGTTTTCATCTTCCTCAAAACCACCCACATAGTGTAATCTGTGAATAGCCAGTTCCACTTCTCTGATGTTGATTTTCAATTCGCGGGCAATCTCCTTATTGGTCCAACCATCGGCCAACAAGCGATTTACCATCTTGAGCAATGTGTTTGTGTCCATGGTGTTTTGGCTCTCTTCAATCCCAGAAAGGAAATCTTTGGACTTTCTCCGCTTGCGTTCCAGAATGATGATAATCACGATGATTACCAGTAAAATCGCCGCACATACGAAGTAGAGCCAATAATTGGCCAGGGAATTGGCGAAATGGTTGTCTGCTGCTTCATCTTCCAGTAATTCGGGAGGGATGGTATAGACAATTTCGCCATCATGTTCTTCGATCTTGGGTTTCAAGCCACCGGGAGAATCCAGAAGATCGTCCACAGACTTTACATGGATATCAGCTTCAGGCTCATCAGGAGCTTCGGTTATAGGCATTGAGGGGGCTTCTTCTTCAACCGGAACAGCTTCATCACGCAAAGGTGTAGAGAAGCCTGCATCCAGCAATTTCTGTGCCTTTTCGTAATACGAACTGCTGGAAGGGATTTTGTACAGTTTATCTGCAGCACGACTGCTTCCGCGTTTGATCAGCAGTTCTCCCCAGTAATACCACACATCATAATGATTGGGGTAATCCACTGCCAGTGAGCTGAAAGCCTTGTCCGCTGCTACCAGCCTGCCTTTCTCGGTGTTGAATCTGGCAAGTGCCAATCGAGAGGCTTTACTATTGTCAGCTTTGTAGAAATCCACGACCAGGGAGTTTGTGTCGCTCAACCTCATTTTGAAGAAGTTGAGGTCTTCAGTGGTCTTTACCACAATTCCACCTGGAGAGCCGTATATGGCATCCAAAAACGTGCCACTCAGGTTATACTCTGGGATGTTTCCATCAAAATTTGGAATGCCAATGTAGTATCCGTCTGAGCTCTTTTCTACGCTAAAATCCGTGTCTTGATCCATGCCCAGAACAAATCTGACCACAGAACCATAATAGTCTTTTGCCCGTATGCTGTGAATAGAGGTGGCAAAAAGTACCGAGTTATAAATGACTAACAGCATTATTAACAAACGTTTCATTTAGACCTCCTACAGGTGTTTTATATTAGAAATCAGGTAGATTTCACATCAGTGTTGATGATCTGAACAGTATCAAGGGCGATCTGCAATTCCTCATTCGTGGGAATCACCAGAATGCTGATGGGGGAGTAGTCCTGGGATATAATCCCCGCTTCCCGGCCTACTTTACGGTTCTTCTCGCGGTTTATATGGATTCCGATGTTTTCCAGGCGAGTGCAGATCCTCTCACGCATCTTAACTGCGTTTTGGCCGATACCACCAGTGAACACGATGCCGTCCACTTTGATCAGATTTGCCGAATACGCACCAATGAACTTTCGAATCCGGTAGGCGTAGGTTTCCAGGGCTTCCAGAGCATTGGCATTACCCTGTTCGGCAGCATCTTCGATATCACGAAGATCACTGGAAATGCCGGATAATCCCAATAAACCGCTCTTCTTGTTCAGGATAGAGTTCAACTCATGAAAGTCGAAACCGCGCTCTTCCAGATAAAAGATGATTGAGGGATCCAAATCTCCGCTACGGGTGCCCATAAGTAGCCCTTCCAAGGGAGTGAAACCCATGGAGGTATCGATTGATTTACCGGCTTGAATGGCAGTGATGGATGCGCCATTACCTAGATGGCAAGTGATGAGATTAGTGTTTTCGGGGCTGCGTTTCAGCATCTGGAGTGCGATTCCGGCCACATAGCGATGGCTGGTACCATGGAATCCGTAACGGCGTATCCTGTACTTATCATAAAACTCACGGGGAATGCCATACAGATAAGCATGAGGGGGCAGGCTCTGATGGAAAGCTGTGTCAAAAACCGCTACTTGGGGGATGCTGGGAAAGAAGTTCGTAGCTTCTTTGATGCCGGTGAGATTGGCGGGATTGTGCAGAGGGGCCAACTCGCAGGTCTTTTCGATGGCCTGGATCACAGCATCGTCTATCAGTACAGATTCCGCGTACTCTTCTCCACCGTGCACTACTCGGTGTCCGATGCCTTCTATCTCAGAGATGGAGCTCAGTATGCCTGCTTGAGGGTCCAGGAGAGCTTGCATCATTAGTTCGAAAGCTATTCTGTGATTGGGGATTTCAGTGCTTTTGTCGTAAACCTTAGAGCAGGTTTTTTGATTGATTCTACCGTCCGAAAGGCCTATGCGCTCTATCAGGCCTTTGCCCATGCTGATTTGTTCCGGCATTGCGTAAACTTCATACTTCAAGGAGCTGCTACCGCAATTTACCACGAGGATCTTCATTGAAAAACTTCCTTATGTGATTTGGACATATATATTATTTCTAGCGTTGCAAGGTTTTCATAGAATCATATACAAGTCAAGGGCATTGTTTTTTGGATTGCAAAATATGGCAAGCGATTTTTGGGGAAAAAAATGGGTAACCGTAGTTACCCATTTTTTAAGGACTGTTCTAGTTAGTTAGTTAGTTAGTGCTATGTTTACTGAGCTGGTGTTTCAGCAGGTACTTCGCCTTCAACGGCTTCCATTACAGTGTCAACAACGGCTTCTTCTACCGGAGCAACTTCTTCTACGGGAGCTTCTTCTGCAGGTTTCGGCTTGCAAGCACTCATGGCGAGCATGCTGAGCAGCATCATAGCGAGTAATGCGATCAAAATAACTTTTTTCATTGATTCCTCCATAAGCATAATCCCTTTCGGGTTCACTTAGGTTTTTTTATTTTTTTTGGTTTTGGGTTTGGCAAATTTATGCCGCAGTGTTTATGGGGATTGGAGCCATAAAGCCTTACCAATCCTTCACACAGTCCTTATACACGACTATATACTTCGTAAGAATGGTGCAAGAGTAATGACACCTGCTTTCTTGGCAAGTATTTTTTTTATAAAGCAATGTCCATGCCTAGATGAATCATCCCCAAACCCATACTACTAAAGCCTTTATCGCGATAACCAAGACCATATTCGATGCTAAGTATTCCCAAGCGGGTACCAAGTTTTATCCCGGCTCCGATTCCAAGCAGATCATATTTTGGGTTCTCTTCTTTATTGTGCATATAACCTTGATCGTAGAATACATAGAGCATAGTTTCTGCTGCCAGCATATATCGAAGTTCCAGATTTGCCCATGCCAACCTGCTGCTTTTGAATTCATCTTCCCGATAGCCTCGCAGTGAAGCGTATCCGCCCATGCCGAACATATCGTAGGGAGCCGGATGCCGCTTTTCATTGTTCTTGCAAGTAGCGCCCAAATATGCCAGCAGCCAACCCTTGATGGGAATATAAGTAGCAATGTGCGCTTGTGTTTTACCGTAGTTGTCGCCATCGCCCATCACATAGTCATAAGAAGCATCCATTTTCATTCCTCTCACGGGGATGCGTTCTCCTCCGGTGCTTTGATAGTGCCAGAATGCTCCCAGGCTGCTATAGACGGACTTCTCGATGCTGGAGTTGCTGTTTCCCGGGAGGATGCTATGTGTGGCTACACTGAGGCCAATTCTATGATACAAGCTGATGTAGTACAAATCCAGATCTGCCTCGCTACTGATCCACAGGCTGTCCTGCGTGGTCCGGGATAATGCCAGATCCGCTGCCAGCGGCAAGGACGGGATTCCAGACTCATGATAGGTAAGGCTCAGTTCGCTCAAATCTGCCGGACTCTTTCTCCAGAAGAGTTTGATACCTCTATCGCTCCCCCACAGATTCAGAAATTCCAGATTCAACATTCCTGAAAGCTGCCTTTTCCCGGAGCTTTCACTGATTCCCAGCAGCCCTTCAAGATAGGTCATACGGCCTTCCTGAATGTCGATAAGAAGGTTCTCTTCATCCAAAGGAATAATCTCGCAATCCCTGATGTATTCTCGTGCTTTGATGTTTTCTGCAGCCTGTTCAAGGATCTGCGGGGTAATTACTTTTTGCCTCAATAGCCCTGATGTCTTTAACAGAGAGGATTCCCGGCTCACTTTATTCCCCTGGAAGCGGAAACCGGAGATGCGTTGCTGAGCACCTTCACTCACTTTGATATAGGCAACAAATGGCTCCCCCATCACCAGGGAATCAAGCTCTACCGTTGCAAACAGATAACCTCGTTGTTGATACACATGCAGGATTTTGTCCATAATCTCTTCCAGTTCATCTAGGCTGTAAAGAGCTTGTTCTGATGTGAACGCAAATTCGTGCAGTTTACTTCCCGAGAAGTATTTCAAGCCGGTATAGCGGATCTGCACGCTGTTGCTGTCCGCCAGGCGCTTGATTCTAAAATGCAACTGTAGGGAACCATCTTCCATAGGCTGCAATTCCGGCAGGGATATCTGCAAGTAATACTGATGGTTGGCTGCGAAGTGATCTTTAAGCCGCTGAATGCCAGGTTGTATGGTCTCCGCCTGGTATTCATCCCCTGCTTTCAACCCCAAAACCTGGCTCAACTCCTCCTCATCGATGGGAAAATCGGCCTCGAATACAATGCTGCCGATCTGGATCGCAAAGAGCCACCCGCACATCAGTATCATTATCAGAGCGAGAGAAGCGGTTTTCATGGCTTATGGCTTAATCCCGGTCTGCCTTCAAAACCGCCAGAAAAGCTTCTTGAGGTACCGTTACATTGCCGATCTCTTTCATCTTCTTTTTCCCCTCTTTCTGCTTTTCCAAAAGCTTGCGTTTACGGCTCACGTCGCCCCCATAGCACTTTGCCAACACATCTTTACGCATGGCGTTGATGGTGCTTCGAGCGATGATCTTTGCGCCGATTGTGGCTTGCAGAGCGATCTTGAACATATGCCGCGGGATCACATCCGCCAGGGTGCTGGTGACGCTTTTGCCCCAGTTATGTGCCTTGTCCTGATGGCAGATAAAGCTCATTGCATCCACTCTTTCGCCGTTGATCAGGATGTCCACTTTTACAACCTGCGAAAACCTGAATTCCTTGAAGGTATAGTCGAGGGAAGCATATCCGCGGCTCACTGTCTTTAGTTTGTCATAAAAGTCAAAGATGATCTCGATGAGAGGCATTTCATAGTGCATCGAGACGCGTTTTTGATCGATGTATTGAAGGTTTTTCTGGATTCCCCGGCGTTCCTGCGCCAGCTTCATGATGTTGCCGATGTAGTCTGTGGGCACGATGATCTCCGTATCCATAAAGGGTTCTTTGATGTAGTCTATTCCTGCAGGATCGGGAAAATCGATGGGATTGTGCACCTCGATCTCGGTGCCGTTTTTCAAACCAATCTTGAAGCGTACGCTAGGTGTGGTGGCGATGATAGGAATATTGTATTCTCGATAGAGGCGTTCTTTTACGATCTCCAGATGCAGCATGCCCAGAAATCCGCAACGAAAACCATAACCCAGAGCGGCTGAACTCTCTTTCTCATAGATGAGGGAAGCATCATTCAGTTTGAGCTTGGCGATGGCCTCCACAAGGTCTTCATAATCCTCACCATTGATAGGGAAGATACCACTGTACACCATTGGTTTGGGTTCCAGAAATCCCGGTAGGGATTCTTCGCATCCGCCCTTGGATAGAGTAATGGTGTCGCCTACTCGGGCGTCCGCCACTTCTTTGATGTTGGCGATGATGTATCCTGCCTCACCGGTATTCAATTCCTGTTGTGCCTGAAACTTGATGCCCAGATATCCGATCTCTTCGATCTCATATTCACGGCTGGTGCTAAAGAGCTTGATCTTGTCGCCTTTCTTCAGGCTACCGTGAAACAGACGCACCAAGACGACCACACCGCGGTACATATCGAAAAAGGAATCAAATATAAGGGCCTGAGGCGGTGCGTCCACTCTCCCTTTGGGAGCGGGAAGCTGTTCTACAACAGCGTCCAACAATGATTCCACACCTTCACCGGTCTTGGCGCTTACTTTGATGATTTCGGATTCCTTGCAGCCTAGGATGTCGATCAGTTCATGTTGCGTGCCTTCCACATCTGCTTTGGGCAGATCGATCTTATTCAATGCAGGTAGTATATCCAGGTTGTTGTCCAAAGCCAGATACAGATTGCTCATAGTTTGGGCTTCAACACCCTGAGATGCGTCCACCAGAAGCACTGCTCCTTCACAGGAAGCCAATGCGCGGGATACTTCATAGGAAAAGTCCACATGTCCGGGGGTGTCGATCAAATTGAGGATGTAATCTTCACCTTTATACTTGTGTATCATCCTGATGGCGTGGGACTTGATGGTGATGCCCTTTTCACGCTCCAGATCCATGCTATCCAAAAGCTGAGCCACTTCTGTCCCCTTGCCGATCACATGAGTAGCTTCCAAAAAACGATCAGCAAGAGTAGATTTACCGTGGTCTATATGCGCGATTATGCAGAAATTGCGGATGTATTTTTGATCCATGCTATGTCCTTTATTCATCTATCATCTATATTTATGTATCAGTTATGATTGTCGTCAGGATTATGCTACGAGAGGATTTGTCAAGTAATGGATTGTTTATGAAAGTCCGAATCGCAGCATTCCGATGCTACGGAGAGGTTTCGTATCGTAGCATGCTGATGGTAGCCGCCTCCGG
>JAQWBI010000035.1 GCA_028706475.1 Candidatus Cloacimonadota bacterium | reverse complement strand
AAGATGGCATACTGGCCTTCTTGTCAATTCGGTTTCGAAAGCATATTTTAGTCGTTTCGCCCACTTTTTCACCTAACTCATGCGCTAACTCTTTGGAAATAGATCAGGTCAAAGTGAACAGTCTCGCCTCGATGATAACGAGATGATATCTGCTACGGTATAGCTTAATCCTTTGGGGAAGCTTCATTCACTATAGAGAAACGGGGCTATTCCCAGCTTATGTAAAAATCCTCTTGCGGGATGAAATCGTAGAATTCCCAGCGATAAAGGTCTTTGTCTTCTACCAGCTCCGGCTCTTGTTCGGAAAAGGGAAAATGCAGGATGTCAGTGCCACGGGGCAAAATAACCTTATACTCTGCGTAAGGTAGTGCACGCTTCCACTCATTCGCGGTCAGCAGTATGTATTTCGCCTTCTTGTCAGTCAGTTTCTGTTGATAGCGGATACCTATGGTTTGATTACTCTGTGGGGGCATCCATAGGTGAAAGCCAATGCCGCCTTCGTATTGATTCGCGAAGATGCTTTCCCCGCTTTCCAGATCAACCACGTCGGCATGGGAAAATGGCAGTTGCACGGAATCTGAGATGATGGGGAAATAGATATATTGATTTAGCTCTTTCGGACTGAGATTGGAAAACATAAAAAACCCGTCAAAGCGCAAAAGTGAATCGCTTAGGCAAAATGTAAGTTGCTCGGTCTCAAAGCTTGCAACAGGAGTATCTCCGCTTAACTGAATGGGTTGGATAAGCAGGCATAGCATTGCGGGAATGAGCAGCATCAGTCTCAGTTTTCGCACGGATATCCTTTCACAACTATTGCGGACAATTGAATCTCGCTGAGAACAGGCTATAAAAGCGATTTCCCGTCATCCAAGCCGGCTGTAAACTATCTTAACAGAATGAATTTCTTAGTTGCCAATATACGCGTACCTTGCATCAGACGCAAGAAGTAAATGCCGGAACTAAGCCCCTGAGTGTCATAACTAAGGGCTTCGCGGTAGTTCACCGTGCGGATAAAGCGGCCTTTGATGTCATAGAGATTCAGGTCTGCTTTGCTTTCGAGCGCTTTGCCGTATTCCACCAGCATTGTGTTTCCGGGTCGCAGAACCGATGGTTTCAGCATCAAGGCAGCGCCGGCCTCCGGTATCACCGAATCGTCCACAGAACTGTAGTCTATGGTGGCACTCAGTTCCAGAACTTGATTTGGTTCTAGGAAGAATCTGTCCCAACACAGTGCATCCCCCGAAGCATCCGGCGCTTTTACGCTCAAGAGAGTGTTCCTGGCTCCGAGTTGAATAGTGGCATTACCGGCTGCATCGGTGAGACAGCAAAGATTCAAGTCGTCCATATAGAAGATTTTGGCACCTTCCACCGGCTCCGACTGATTGTTTTCGATGTAAACATGAACCGTCGCGTGGGTGTTGCAGCAATAGTCTTGGACGTTATCAGGGCTGTCACTCTTGGCCCATGTTTTCACCGTGTAGGATTCCCATCCGTTATGACGACTATCATAGTATTGATAGATTGATTGACTGCCCGTGAGCGGCGTTACATCGCAATCATCATTGTATCCCCATCGCACTTCCTCAAGGTCATAAGGGTTCATGTTATCGAATGAAAGGTATCCGGATTCACAGCATACATTCAAATCGGGCATCAGTGTGCTGAGGTTTACATCCACGGGATAATTCTGAAAGTCATCTTCCAATATCGTGTAGGAGGCGGTATTGGTACCATCGCTTACAGTAAGGGTTCCGCCGGCAAAACTGGCACAAAGATAACCCAGTTGCATGATCAAATCCTCATTGGCATCGAAGTAAATCTGCTGAACCAATATTGATGGAAGCGGATTCGCAACGAGGGCTGTCGCAATCATAAAAATGACAATTAAAAGATACCTGGTCACCATTACCTCCTATGATACATCTTTTGGTTATCCAGCATAGTAGCTAGCAATATTTGTTCCTCTTCCCAGAACAAATAGGATCAACGTCGAATTTTCGCAATGTTTTAGCGCAAACCGGATGAACAATCATGTGGCATACTTCTCATGCCGGGAACTGCCATGCAGGCCAATCATTTCTCAATTATTGCCAGCCCAGTCTTGCCATCCATTTTAACCTTTAGGGGATGCTCAAATTCCACATGCACAAAGAATTCCCCACGCTCTTTAGCCTCTTGTGCTTTCAGCCAATCCATGTCCACAAAATCTGTGGGGGAAAGAAACGGGATATTGAAATAGCCAACATTCATAGCCACCAAATTGTGAAAGAAATGGGTTCCCTGACTGGCTTCTACCATGAAGCCTTTCATACCGGTTTCCAAGATTACTTTTGCCCGGTTGATTTGCGGCCAGCGCACCGGAATTCCCAGGAATCTATCCCGCGAGCCCCATCTGCCGGGACCAATGAGGATATAGTGTTTGCCTTGCTGGGCCATCGTGTTGTTGAAGTACTCAATTTCGGTTTGCATCTGCAAAGTGCGGGTTTTGTCAAAGCGCTGGGGATCCAGATATAGTACATCGCGCAAGTCCTGAATTACGCCATTGCCCATGCCGTTTTCGGTGTACATCAGCAGTTTGCTTTTATCCAGCTTCACGGCGTCGACATGGTAAGCTTCTGCGCTTACGGACAGCGGTCTGATCTGCAAGATGTAAAAGGTGGGTTTGTCTGCGTTGCTCTTGGCAGAATCCAGATTTACAGCAAATTCAATCTCCACGGGAATACCCAAGGCTATTTCTCCGATCTCCAAAAGCTCTTCCACGATCTTTGCCAGAGGGATATAATCGTATTTCAAGATACCGGCAAAGCTAAGCACTGTCAAGCCCTTGTCGTACATATTGTCTGACAGCCGGTAGTTTTCATAATCCCAAACCGAGGCCAGATAGCGCAGAGAACCATGCTTTTCCGCCTCTTTCAGTTTCATATGGGCCAGAGTAATCTCATCACCCTGGGTGAGGTCAAAGTCGACTTTGGAGAGGTCTAGCGCATAAAACTCCTTCTGCGAATTGCGCATCATCTCTTCTGGGGGCAGGATGTCCAGCTTTGGATACTTTGGGCAAAAGCGATAGTTCTGATAGTTCTGTTTGTCCTCCACCACGGCCTTACCCAATCCCAAGGCGATACTTGCCATGCCATCCGCATGTTGCATGTGGGAAGTGGGATAAAAGTTGTAGGATAGCGCCACTCCGGAGATGTGGGGATAGTAATAGCTTTCTCCCTGCGAGCAGCCCACGGTTTCTTGGATGATCACGGCCATCTTCTCCTCTTCCGCATTGTAGTTCATGGCGTCCAAAAAGTTTCGTGCATCGCAGAGGAATACCGAGGCAAAGACCAGCTTGATGGCGTCTGTCAATTGCCGCAGACGATGGCTGATCTCCGGATGATTGTTTGGTAGCATAAAGGTACGGTAAACTCCTGCCAAGGGCTGAGCTTGAGAATCCTCCAACAAGCTGGAAGAACGCACCGCGATGGGGTAATCAATGTGTTCCAAATAGATCTGCAAGCGTTGCACCAAGATATCGGAGAGCTCGCCCTTCATGAATACAGCGTCAATCTCGGCATCGCTTTTTGCATGGATCTGCTCCATGATCTTGTTGTTCTCCACAAAGAGATCGAACTCATTGGTGCCGATAATCGCCGTTGAAGGCAACGAAATGGCAATGTTATCAAACTTGTTTTCATAGTCCATGGTACACAGAAGCGCGTTCAAAAATGCCAAGCCGCGTCCCTTACCACCCAGCGAACCTCCGGTGAGCCGGATAATCTGGTTCATCTCCGAGAGAGATACCGCATCGAAATTTATAATCTTACCACGGTTTTTCTCTACTCGAACGCTACGGAAGACCTGATAGATAAATTGTCTCAGCTCGGCTCGCGAGGAGAAATCTTCTATTTTGATGGGACGGATCTTTTTGGCGATCTGAATCTCGCCGTGGGCAATCAGCCAGTTTGAAAAATGATTGAAACGACTGTGAAACTCCAGGGATTCCACCGGTATTCTGAGTATTTTGTCCTCAAATTCTGCTATATTTGCCGCTTCATCGAGGATCTCGCCTTGAGGGTTGCGAAAGATAAAATTGCCAAAACCAAGATTATATACCATGTACTCACGCAAGTCTTTGAAGAGATGCTTGGAGTTTTTATTCAGGTAGTGTACTCCCAGCTCGTGCGCCAAGGAGCGGTTCTCTGTCTCGGAAGATTGCAATATCATCGGCAGATCGCGGTTTATCCCCAATATCTGCCGGATCAATTTGAACCCCGCGTGCGCATCCACCTCACCTTGAACCTTGTAGCGCACATCCGATATCACGCAGAGCATGTAGTCCTGATACTTCTCATAAAGCCGCGATGCATCCTCAAAATTGTGCGCGATAAGTACTTTGGGGCGAACTCGCATGCGGAAATGCTTGTTGATGTCGCTCACCTCTTCCTCAATCAATTTTTGGGTCTGTTTCATGATCACTGAATACAACGAGGGCAAAAACATCGAGTAATAGTGCACCGCATCCTCCACCAAAAGGATCACGCGGACCAAACCGTGAGCAGTGTCGTACTCTACATTCAAGCTGTCTTCCACACTCTTGATCATGGCCAGAAACAGCTTGGTATCGCCATTCCAGAGAAACACATCATCGATGTAGCGGCGCTCTTCCACATGATTTTCCCATATCACAAAATCCGATGCCACATTCAAAAGCAGCAGCACCATCAGATCGGGTTTCTGTTCCTTGATCTGCCTAGCCAGCTCGAAGGGTCCGATCTCGCCGATGCGCATCATGGTGATAACTAAGTCGTAGGAGTGTGTCTTCAGCTTCTGAAGGGCTTCCTCACCTGTTGGTACCGAGGTTACGCGCGGGGCAGTGGAGAGGTTCAATTCTCTGTATTCGCCAAAGATTTGTTCCGAAAGCCTGCCATCCTGCTCAAAGATGAAAGCATCGTAGAAGGTGGAGACCAGCAGTATCTCCCGCACTCGTTTCTGCATCAACTGATGGAAGATGTCTTCGCCAAATTTAAACTTGTTGTAATAGTAGTTCAATTCTTCCATTTTCATGAGCCATACCTCATTTTGAGAGCAATTCTTTCTTTGTGTAAAATCTTCAGCAGCCAGCCGATGCTGTCAATATAAATCCTCAAGCAGTTGATATGGACAAACCCAGAGATAAAAAAGGGGCGATGCCCTTAGATGCAGTCCAATCCTATGATCTTTCGCAATTGCCGTATCTTGGCGGCTGCCAGAGGGCGAGCCTTTTCACTGCCTTCTTTGAGCACTTGATGGATGTAGTCCTGGTTTGCCATCAGCTCTTCATAACGCTTTCTGCAAGGGCTCAAGGCTTCATTCATACGATCAAATAGCTCCTGTTTGGCATGTCCCCACCCCATGCCTCCTGCCAGATAGCGCTGTCTCAGGGCCTCAATCTGAGCCTCGTCCGCAACGCATTTATAGAGGGCAAAAACGCTGCAGCTATCTGGATCTTTGGGCTCTTCCACGCTTTGAGAATTGGTTACGATCTTCATGATCAGTTTACGCAGTTGTTTCTCCGAAGCAAAGAGGGGGATGATGTTGCCATAGCTTTTGCTCATCTTACGTCCGTCCAGTCCTACTACGGTCTTTGCACCTTCATGAGCCAAAGCCTGGGGCAGTTTGATGGCATCAGTAGAATAGTTGAAATTGAAGCTCTGAGCGATGTCCACCGCCATCTCCACATGTTGAAACTGATCGTTGCCCACAGGCACGTAGTCTGCATCAAAAAGCAGGATATCCGCTGCCATCAGAACGGGATAGGTAAACAACCCCATATTCACCCCGTCATCTGGATCCTTGCCCGCTTCGTTGTTAGCCTGAACCATGGCTTTGTAAGCATGTGCACGGTTCATCAATCCTTTGGGAGTAAAAGCCAACAGGATGGTTAATAGTTCAAAGGTCTCTGGGATGGCGCTCTGGCGATAGAACAGTGCTTTATCGGGATCCAATCCGCACGCAAGCCATGCCGCGGCTATTTCCACAGTCATGTCGTGGATTGCTTTGGGGTCTTTGGTGCTGTTCAAAGCATGATAATCTGCAATGAAATACCGGGCTTCGCAGGTCTTGCTAAGCTCGATTGCGGGTCTGATGGCGCCTAAATAGTTGCCGATATGGGGTATTCCGGTCGGTTTGATCCCGGTTAGAGCTATCTTTGTCATTCTATGTTATCCTTGTCTCAATCTTTGGTGGCAGTACACCACAATGCGTCGGTAAGGGCATCTACTACTTCCACTTCCACCAGTAGCGGGCTATCTTCTGGAAGCCCTTCTACATAGGCTATGCCGTCGATTTCCGGAGCTTGGAACCACAATCTGCCATACCAAACCATTAGTTCTTCGTCAAAACCTTCCACCAGCATCTGCTGACGCGTGCCTACAAAGCTTTGCATCTTTTCTTCTTTAGCTTTGGACAGCTTGATGGCATACTCTGTTTCCAGTTCTTGATTCCTTGCCCAGTCAAAGCCTTCCGGAGCCTCATAAGGTTTATCAAATACTTCCGGAGAATATGCAAAGACTCCCGCATGCAGAATGTCCACCTCCTGCAAAAATTTGTCGATAAGAGAGCGTTCCTGCTTGGTTTCAGAAGGATAATTTACCATGATAGTGGTTCTGAAAACCGCCTCCGGCAGTTTTTGCTTGATGTGGCCAAAGACTTCTTTCAATTCTTGATAACCCTTTTGGCGATTCATCAGCTTGATGATGCGATCGCAACTGTGTTGGATAGGAATTTCAAAATAGGGCAAGAGCTTGGGATACTTCTTCCACAGTTCGGTCCATTCCGGATCAAAGTGATCGGGGTGCATATACATGATCCGAATCCAGTCATAACCGGGGATATCGTGTAAAGCCTCGATCAATTTGGGCAGTGCTTTCTCGCCATAGATATCCGTTCCATACATACAGCTGTCCTGCGCGATCAACACCAATTCCCTGCCTCTGGAGCTTTGGGCTTTGGCTTCTTTCACCAGGGCCTCAATGGGTTCCGATACCAGCTTGCCACGGATGTGAGGGATCATGCAATAGGAGCAAAAATTCTCGCAACCATCAGCGATACGCAGATAAACGTGCTGACCTCCCTGCAGAGATTGTCGAGTGCTAAAATCAAGCTTTTTAGCTGGCATATTCTTGGGTAATACATAGCGTAGAAGATATCTTTCAAAAGCGGCATAGTCCTTTAGGGGAATCCATTTATTCACTTCTGGAAACAACTCTTGAAACTCCTTCAGACCCCGGTTCATCACGCATCCGCTAACCACCAGCTTACTTTTCTTGTGGTTCCTGATCTCATCAATCTGGCTTAGCACCTCGTCCAGCTCGCCATACGAAGCCATGAGGAAGGCGCAGCTATTCACCAGGATCAGATCTGCGTCTTCCACATAAGCCACTTCGCGAAAGCCGTACGCCTTCATGATGGCGGCAAAACGTTCGCTATCCACCAGATTCTTTGCACAACCAAGGCTTTCGATATAGTACTTCATTATTTCAGGAGATGGATAAAAAGTCCGCTACGCAATTTGGGCTCGAACCAAGTGGATTTGGGGGGCATAATCTGCCCGGCATCCGCTATCCCGATCAGTTCGCTCATTGAGGTAGGATACATGGCAAAAGCCACTTTCTCCCTGCCGCTGTCCACACGCTTCACCAGTTCGCCCAAACCGCGGATACCGCCCACGAAATCGATGCGTTTGTCGGTGCGGGGATCATTGATGCCCAGAATGGGATGCAGGAGGTTTTTTTGCAAAATGGAGACATCCAGGTTTTCCACCACATCCTGCTCGTTCCAAGTTCCGGCTTTGGGGGAGATAAAGTACCATTTGCCATCGATATACATGCTAACCTGATGCAGATGATTGGGCTGGAAATTTGTGCCCGCAGGTACTTCTGCCACATTCCACAGTTCTTTCACTTTGCCAAAGAATTCCGCACTGCTATTGCCATTGAGGTCCTTCACTACACGGTTGTAATCGAAGATCTTCAGGTGATTATCCGGGAAGATCACGGTCATGAAAAAGTTGAATTCCTCATCTCCGTTATAGTTCGGATTCTGTTCACGACGCAGCAGGCCCACCTTGGCAGCGCTGGCAGTGCGGTGATGACCATCTGCCACATACAGATATGGCAAGCGGGAAAATGCGCTTTCGATGGCTTTGATATCATCATCAGCATCCATCAGCCACAAGGTGTGACCGATGCCGTCATCTGAAACAAAGTCGTATTCCGGCTTTTTGCTGCTGCTCACTTTGGTGACCACGCTGTCGATATCGTCCTGATGGGGATAAGTAAAAAACACTGGGGAGGGATGCGCATCGCAGATATCTACGTGTTTGATGCGATCCGCTTCTTTCTCGGCGCGGGTGAGTTCATGCTTCTTGATGGTGCCATCCATATATTCGTCCACCGCACTAAGACCCACCAAGCCGTATTGGGAGCGGCCATCCATGGTCTGACGGTAGATGTAAAACATCGGCTTTTTGTCTTGAATCATATGCCCGTCGCTGATGTATTTATACAGGTTTTCTCTTGCTTTCGCATATACTTTGGGATCATATAGGTCGGTGCCTTCGGGAAGATCCACTTCCGGTTTCTCCACATGAATGAAACTGAGCGGGTGTCTCTTCACTTCCGCGCGCGCTTCGTCGGAATCCATTACATCGTAAGGAAGAGAGGCTATTGCCTGTGCTTTTTCCGGAACCGGACGCACAGCTTTGAAGGGTTTGAAGGTTGCCATGTTTTTTACCTCATTTATATGTTTTAGTGTTAATCTACTCTGAGTTACGGGCATTTCATAATGAAGCCCTAGTTCCCTGAAAAATATGTCTTTAGAACCGCGATGAGATCCATGTGATCCTTCACGCCAGCAGTCTCGCGAACGGAATGCATAGCCCACATGGGATTGCCAATATCCACAATGGATATTCCCAGATTGGCGGCGACCACCGGGCCGACCGTGCTGCCACAAGGCATATCGCTACGCACCAGAAACTCCTGATGCTGCACTTTCGCCTTGGCACACAAGTCCATGAAACGCAGGCTGCTATCTGCAGTGGAAGCATAACGCAGATTGACATTGCGCTTGATTACCGGACCCCGATTCATCTTCGGACTGTAATCCTCATCATACTTTTCAGAGTATGATGGGTGGTAAGCATGAGCCATATCCGCTGAGATCATGAAGGAATTGCGCAATGCGCGGTAATAATCTTCCCGGGAATTGCTTTGGCTAAGTGCGATCCGCTCCAACACCTCACTAAGCAGGGATGAGAAAGCGCCTTGGGGACTTTGGCTGCCGATCTCTTCATGATCAAAGAACACTCCCACCGATGTATGAGCAGGTTTGCTAGAGTCGATTAAGCCTGTCAGAATCGCATGAGTCATGGCCAGATTGTCCAGTCTGCCGCTTGCGATCATCTCTTCATCCAAGCCGATCAGGCAAGGAGCCTGGTAGTCATAGAGATAGAGATCCATCTCCAGTACATCGGCTTCTTTTACCTTCAGGTGTTTCGCCATCAATGCCTTCAAAGGATTATTCTCATGTGGATTCACGCTGAGAACTGCCTGTAGATGAGTTTGTTTGTTGTATTCAAAGCCTTTATTGATCTCACGGTTTATGTGGATAGCCGCATTGGGAATGATCGCCAGGGGCTGCTTCAGATCTATAGTGTGGCTTTCATAAGCCTTTTTATTCTTTACAATTACGCGCCCGCTGATGCCAAGCTCTCTGTCTAGCCAGGTGTGAACTATCGGCCCGCCATACACTTCCACGCCTATTCGACATACATCATTATCGGTCTTCAGGCTCTCTGGTTTTAGCTTCAAAGCAGGGCTGTCAATGTGACTGGATGCCATGTAAAAACCGCTGTCCGCAAGCTTCTTTGAACCCATCACAAAGGCAATAATCGCTGTGTCCATGCGGCGAATATAGTACTTTTCACCTTTCTTCAGCGTGAAGCCATGCGCTTCGTTTAGTTCTATAAAACCAGCCGCATCCAAGCGCTTGGATATCTCTCTGCTGGCAGGATAACGGGAATTTCCTTTGGTCAGGAAATCAAGTAAGTCTTTGATGTTTTTATGCATCACATACTCCAGAATATAGCTATTTGCACATGATTTTTATACACTAGAATAATGTCAAGAAGGATAACTAGTGACTCGTCAAGGCATGAATGTCGTTTTTTGATATTGCGCTGCCAAACTCCAATCTCCCTGATGCTTCTGCCGATGATTCAGAAGCTTCATTCCTCCTTGGGTTATCGATACTTGAACCTGATATCATCGGGTTATCATCGGGTGAGCACAGGATGATAACACCTTGATATCAGCTTCAACACTGGATCGAACAAAGGGAATGAGGAGCATGATTCTAAAGCTCCCTTCGGTCGTTGTGGCAAGTCGTAGATTGCCACACCAAGCTTGGCATAACACTATCAAGATGGATAATAGGACATCATACACTGTCATACTATTGCGCTGTAGTGCCCTGTAACCGGCTCTATTAAAGGAGGTATTTCTTAAGTGGGTACAAATGGAATGACGTTGGTTAAAGCTATGGATTTCTATGTGTTACCTCACATGTTCATACAATGCCACATCTGAGGCCAAAAGAAGGACGCCAGGTCGATAAGGGCCTTACCGCCGATCTCTTTGTAGATAAAGGGATCCGACTCTGCCGCCGCCAAGTATACAGCTCGGACCAGTTCGGAGCAATACATCTTGTCTGTGTCATTGAGGTTGAATTCATGATCAAAACCGATCTTTTTTGCCAGTAAGGTCAGGCTCTGTTGCCTCATCATGTCCCGATTGACTTTAAACAGGGGCTTGATGTGCCTTACATCGTGGTCTTTGGCGTGATCTATGAAGCTCATGAGCGGTTCCATCCGAATGCCTTCTTCATCCGAAATCTGTCCCGAAATGCTGTGTAAAACCTGCCACTTGCCATCCACATTCAACAGGATACCGCAATGAGACATTCCGCCACCCTTCGGGAAGGCCTGAACTATCATGGAGGAAATAAAGGAATTCCCACGTCTGAGGAGGATATCCCCCTCTTCAAAGAGAAGGCTGTCCACCGGGCAAACTCCCGAAAAGGGATCATTACGCGAAGGAGCTCCCCCCATAAGGGAAGAGCTCACAATTATCAAAGATATGATCAAGCCACAAAAGGCGCCTAATATCTTACTTTTGAACGTCATCCTTCACAAAGTGAACCTTCCAGGCTCCGTCAACTTTCTTCATCTGAAGATCATGATCTTCCTTTTCGTCGGGTTTATCGGTATTCCATTGACGGTATTTGACGACGGCGCTGTCTCCGTCAATGACTGTTTCCACTACTTCGTATTTGTTCTTTTTCATGTCTGCAATTTGTTCTTCACCGGCACTCTGAGCAAAGCCTTCAACTAAGGTAAGCAACTGCTGGCCTTCTTCTGTAGTGAGCTTCTTGGCGGCATCAAAATCTTGATTCTCCAGGGCATTAAAGAATGATTTTGCTGTACTTTCAGCTTTGTTTCCGCAAGCAGCAAGACCTAGTAATGCTACTATAACAAGCAACAGGATGCTGATCTTTTTCATAATGTCTCCTTAATTTAATATGATAGACACAATCGTGATAAAACTAATTAGTGTCAATCCTTTTCTCTCTTCTTGGAAGCACGTGGAGACTCTTTTGTGGAACTATATCCACTATCTTTATGCGAACGGGGTGAACGATAGGACTCTTCCCGCTTCCCTCCATAGGACTTTGAGCTCTTGTAGGATTTTACTTTAGCGGTATTCTCCTCAAATCGGCTTTTGCCCTTTTGTGGTGATACTTTTGCTTGAACAGCACGGTCTTTATAAGGCACATTCGCGATGGCCTTTAGCATCTCATGCTCGTAGCGCTCATCCAAATCCACCAGACAGTAATCTCCATAAATGTCGATCCTGCCAATCTCGATACCTCTGCCAACGCGCAAACTGTTGATATACTTCATTAAATCACGCTTGGTGAGCCCAGTATCATAGCCAATGTTGAGACGGAAAGTCGAGAACACATATCCGCTCTTGTCCTTTTTCTCTTTTTTGGCTTCGATCTGTTGGAGATTATCCAGATCAGGAATGTCTTTATAATAATTCAGGAATCGATTGAATTCAACTGCCACAAAGCGCTTAATCAGGTCTTCGCGAGTCATCCAATTGAGCTTTTTGAACACATTGGCCATGAAGCTTTGCATCTCTTCTTCGTTTACCTCCACCCGCTCCACCGTGTCTATGAAGTGGTAAAGCTGCTTCTCGCATATCTCGCGTCCGCCAGGAACTTTTTGCCAAACAATAGGGAAGCCCAAGCGTTTCTCCGCAGCGCGTAAGGCGCTAATCTCCTTGCTGTGAATGATGCTGATGGAGATTCCACTCTTGCCCGCACGCCCAGTTCTTCCAGAACGATGAATATAGACATCTGGATCCTGAGGAACATGGAAATTGATGATATGAGTGAGGTCGTCCACATCCAGGCCTCTTGCCGCGACATCAGTAGCTATCAAAAGTGGTACAAATCGACTGCGGAAGCGACTCATCACCAATTCACGTTGCCCTTGAGAGAGATCCCCATGCAAGGCATCAGCGTTATAACCGTCCTGCTGCAGTTTATCGGCTATCTCCTGCGTTTCCCGGCGAGTTTTACAAAACACTATGCCGTATATCTTGGGACTCATATCGGCTATCCGCTTTAGTGCCATATACTTGTCTTTGGCTTGCACTTTGTAGTAGTAATGCTGAATGTTCTCAGCACCCTTGTTCTCATTGCCAACGCTGAAGCGTTCCGGTTCTTTCATAAACTGGGATGCCAAGTGCTCCACATCTTTGGGCATTGTGGCAGAAAAGAGCATCGTTTGCCGTTCAGCAGGGATATGCTTCATGATCTCAAACAGTTCTTCTTTAAAACCCATATTCAGCATTTCATCTGCTTCATCCAGCACCAATCTGGATACATGCCCCAATTTGAGCGCTCCCTGACGGATCATGTCGTTCACACGTCCGGGAGTACCAACCACGATGTGGATGCCGCTTCTAAGGCTCTCCTTTTGGTGTTGAATGGAAGCGCCACCATAGATCGCTGCGATGCGGATGCGAGTCAGGTATTTGGCATAGGATTCAAGATCGTGAGTAATCTGCAGACACAATTCACGCGTTGGGCACAGAATGATAGTCTGTACTTCGCTGTTTTCGATGTCAGTTTCGCTAAGGATGGGAAAGCCGAAGGCAGCAGTTTTACCAGTGCCTGTCTGTGCTAAAGCTACTAAATCCCGGCTGTTTTCCAGCAGCCATGGGATTACAAGGTCTTGTATGGGAGTTAAGGTTTCATAACCAAGATGTGTTGCAGCCCTTATTATGGGTTCCGGGAGGGTGATATCAGAGAATTTAGTCAAGTTTGAGGGATCCTTTTTTCGTTATATTTAGTCATCATTTCCAAAGCCCCATATTTGTAAAGGATTAGTTTAGAACGTGCTCCGAACCTTCCAATGAAAAACCGGACACATCATGTACCCGGTACAACATGCTTTACTAAAAAGTACTCAGATGCCCTTCATGACAAGCTTTTCCCAGGGTTTCCGCAAGGTGTAGGACATCACTAGACGTTTTTTGCCTCTCAGCTTGTCCGGCACTTTATCCGCATAGGCATCCAATACAAGATATGTATTGAGCTTCAGTTGATGCATATCTGCGGCTTCCTCCACCATGCCCAGTCCCTTTTCCACCAGTTCTTGATCGGTATATTCCATCAGATTGGTATTACAAACTAGTTCTTGCACTTTCAGCTTGGATGCAGCTTCCAGCATATTGATCATGGCACTAATCTCGTTCGGAGTGCTGGTGAAAGGACGTGAAGTATTCACTACAAGCTGCATATTGTATCCGCGCTTTGCAATCGGATCCACAAACCGGCCCAAGGTACGGCATCCTGCGGGATCGCCCCCCACATCCAATATCACGGTTCGCTCATAGTCTTCGATGGCACCTTTGATGCGGGGTGAGATCATCGGCAGATCGGCATGGCTAAATTCACCGTCGGGAGCGATCACTTCTATGCCCTCCGCAGCAAATTCATCCCGCACATCCCGA
The DNA here is from genome assembly GCA_028706475.1 of Candidatus Cloacimonadota bacterium. Classification (NCBI taxonomy): domain Bacteria; kingdom Pseudomonadati; phylum Candidatus Cloacimonadota; species Candidatus Cloacimonadota bacterium. The sequence goes on along the minus strand of JAQWBI010000035.1, from coordinate 5,700 downwards.
GTGCGGAAGTATGGATTTACTACGTCCATATCGGCAAGAGAGACCTTTTCCCCTTTTGCTTTCAAACTACGCGCCAGATGAATGCTGTATTCACTTTTACCGCTTCCATAAGCACCTATTATAATGTATAGCTTCATATATCTATTCTGTGTTTCCTTATCTCGTTCTGAATTTGTGAATAGTCTTCACAAAAGGCATCAGCGGTCTCACGGATGCAATCGTGATCGCGGATACTATCCGCATAGTGAATCGCCAGAGTGATCATTCCAGCAGCTTTAGCCGCTTGCACTCCACTCAGGGTATCTTCTATGGCAATGCATTGCACGGGATCTAAATCCAAACCCCTGGCACAATTCAAGTATATGTCCGGATATGGCTTGCCTCTCAGTTCAATATCCCCGGTGGAGACGAAATCGAAGTAATGCCACACTCGATTGTAAGTAAGGGATTTATGTGCCAATTCGTAGGAATTGCTGGTGGCCAGACCTATTTTTATACCCCACTCCTTCAAGCGTTCCAGTAGATGGTCTACCCCACTTTTCAGAGCCACGGAACCAGCATAATGCTCTTGCACCACTTCTGTCCAGATCTGCATGATCGCTTCAGGGGATTCCGGCAAAGCAAAACGATCCTTGAAATACTGCGCAGTCTGGATAAAGCTATTCCCCTGAGGCAGATGGTCAAAGAGGTCTTCGGGCACAGCAATTCCGCGTGAGCTGAGGAACTCTTCATCCACCATGCGCCACAAACCCATCGAATCTATCAGGGTGCCATCGAGATCAAATATTATCGCTTTTATCGTCATAAAATAATGGAGCGGGAAACGGGGGTCGAACCCGCGACATCTACCTTGGCAAGGTAGCGCTCTACCACTGAGCTATTCCCGCTGAAAAGATGGTACCAGAGGCCGGACTTGAACCGGCACGGGCTTGCACCCGAGGGATTTTAAGTCCCTTGTGTCTACCTGTTCCACCACTCCGGCACTAGCTGTAGTACCTTTTGGTACCAAATTATATACTTCCAAAGGTTGAAGATTATGGAGGCGACACCCGGATTTGAACCGGGGATGGAGATTTTGCAGACCTCTGCCTTACCACTTGGCTATGTCGCCTGAAAAACACTGGAGCGGGAAACGGGGGTCGAACCCGCGACATCTACCTTGGCAAGGTAGCGCTCTACCACTGAGCTATTCCCGCTCATCAACGTGAAAAACCATTAGCCAAAAGTCTGGAATTTTGTCAACAGAAAAAATGCATCGCCCCTTGCATGATAATAGCAAAAAACAGCGGAGTACTATTCGGGATCCGTTTCAAGGGGAGCCATGTAAGTTGGGATCTCGGCGGTATGAGGCCTCTGGAACCTGATACCGAAGATGATGAACTTATTGCTATCCCATTCCTAAAGGCTACCTTCATCTTCTAACTCCATACCATTAATGACAATAGCGAAGGAACCAGCATTCCCTCATTCTGCCCTTTTATTCGCAAATATCTCTGCTTCAAACCGGTACAGTCGAGCCTCCGCATCCAGATATGCCCTGTCCGGCAATCCGGCTTTCCTGCACAAATGCTTCAGAAAAGTGGCTACATCCCATTTCCATTCCACTGCTACCTGTGGCAGCAGCAAGCCGCTACCATCCGGATGCTGAAGATATAATCCATCCCTGCCGATTACGATGTTATCAATGCTACTTAAGAGCTGAAGCTCACTGAGGATGGATATCTCGATCTGTATTGCCGGTAATTCATGCAAGGATAAGGGTAAAAACCGGGGGTCATTGAACGCAGCCGCCAAGGCCGTTTCTCGTACCGTATCCACGATGTTCTTATAAGGCAGAATGTACCCGATGCAACCCCGCAAATCTCCATTCTTGTGTAAGCTGACAAAGATTCCGCGCTTCTCTTGGAAAGCGGGATCTTGAGGCACTCTGTAGCTACTGTGGTCCAAACGGTTTTTAATAACTGCCGCGGCATAATCCAGCAATTCCTTGCGTTGCAAATCGTTATACATAATGTCTCCTATTCATATATCCGCGCCGCCAGATAACCCACCACCTGGCTGTTCATTCCCGATACCTTTCCCGAATGCGTGTAGTTTATCACCCTCACTTGGGGGGATTTGTAGAGTTTTGCCATATAGAGTAATGCCATTATTCCCCCGATGCCGCAGGCTTCCAGTTTTCCCAGTTCATTCCCGTGCCACAGCGCAACGGGATCCAACTGGCTTACGTGGCGAATAACCAGAGCATCCATCTGTTCAGCAAGTTCAGAATTGTGATAATGCGATAGATCGCTGGAAACCACTACCAGGATGCGTTTTGCGGATTTGTAAACAGCATCATACAATATAGCACCCAAGCGCTCTGCCACAGATGGTATCTGGTTTCCCATCATCACAGGGCAGATCTTTGCATCAGGAAAGAAATGCTTGATGAGGGGCAATTGTATCTCCAATGAATGTTCCAGGCGATGATAGTCCAGATCCAGATTCTTCTCTCCCGCAGGACTCAAGATTCTATATAACTCGTTGTCCAGAGTAAGATTGCCCAGAGGACACTCATATTCTGTAAATGGGGATACGGAGAAATCAAAATGGATGCCCTGATGTGAAGGATGCACTACTATTATACTATCGAATTTCTCACCAGCAGCGGATGCCAATCCCAAGGTGGCACACGCTCCCGAATAGATGTAACCGGCATGCGGCAAAATCAAGCCCAGACAGCGTTCATTTGCCGGACTAGCCCCAGCGTTTTTCAACCATTGGGCGATATTATCCTGGATTTGATTGGCAAACCGGGGATAGAAAGTCCCGGCATGAATTGCTTTACGAATCATCTGTTTTCCTCCTTATCAAGTGGTTCCACCAGAAGCAGATATGAGGCTATCTAAGACTACTTCATATTCTGCCCCTCTTGGTACCATTTCCCCATACTCCAGCCGGGATACATCTGTAATATCGACAAACCGGGTTTGGGCCAATACTGTTGTAATAATGGAGATCAGTACTATCAGAAGTAATATTTTCAATTATTCCTCCGCTTGATAATCTAATCTGCCTAAGGCTTTGTAACCATCCAAAAATTCGCTTGCGGCTCCCCAGCTTGACTCGGCTATCTGATAGCTCAGCCGCACTCCCTCGCCATACTGCGCATCTTGTTCCTCAGCGCCTAGTACTGCCAAGTGATGACGAATAGTCTCTATGTGTGCGTAGTTGCTTGTTAAATTGAAACATATATGTTTCTGATACTCCTGCATTTCTGCAAGCTTGATAGCCTCGGTGGTAGCCAAAGTATATGCATCGATCAAGCCCTTCACTCCCAGTTTGATGCCGCCAAAATACCTGGTCACCACAGCCAGTACTCCCGAAAGATCGTGACGCAAAAGGCTGTTCAATATTGGTTTGCCCGCTGTTCCCCCCGGCTCTCCAGCATCAGAATAGTATTGGTTCTCGCCCTCAAATCCCAGCACATAAGCATAACAATTGTGGGTGGCATTCTGATACTCAGTCTGATGTCTGCGTAGGATTTCCTGCGCTTCTGCGGTGTCCTCCACTCTGTAGAGGAATGCGATAAACTCGCTGCGCAAGACCTTGATCTGCGCCTGAACATCGCGTTTGATCGTATATCTCATCATTTTACCCGGGGCAGATCCTTCCAGGACGTGGTATAGCGTGGACTCAGGCGTGCCCGCTTCATCTGCCACTCTTGCTTGATTCCATTGCTGGCATAACTCACGGTGTCTCGACCATACATTCGATTGAGTCTATCCACAGCCTTCATCAGATTTGTCCGATGATCGTCCAGGTAGTTCACATCCATAATACTTAGCGGCACATCGTCTTCATGAATAATATCCGCCAGCATTACCCCGGCTTTTTTGTATTCGAAACCGGGGAGATACAGTTCATCCAGCAGTTGCAGCGCGACTCGGATCATGTCCGGAGTGTATGCTGTAGGTGGAAAGAGACTGGTGGAGAGAGAATTGTTGTATTGTGGCCCCTCTTTAAACCTGTTTGTAGATAAAAACACCATCATGTGCCCTGCCACACTGTGTTGCCGCCTTAGCTTTTCCCCACTGCGCGTCACATAAGTGGACACAGCTTCCTGAAGATCCTCAAATCTCTCCACCTGCCTGCCAAATGAACGCGAACTTACGATGCTCTTCTTCGCTACGGGCGCGTCATCAAGGTCTATACAGGAATATCCACGTAATTCCAGGACAGTCTTGTGTCCCACTGTGGTCAGATAATGATTGATGAATTTATCTTCTGCATCGCGGAGTTGCAGTGCATTCTCTATCTTATTCTGCCTAAGGAACTTATCATATTGCCTGCCGATACCCCAAATATCTCCTACCGGCAACCTGCGCAATGCCTCTTCGCAGCGTTTGGCATCCAATACACACAAAGATCCCTTAAATGCAGAGATCCTCTTGGCATGATGGTTGGCTACTTTGGCAAGGGTTTTTGATCTTCCGATACCAACCGAAACCGGGATACCTGTCCAGCGATACACGGTACGCCTGAGGTTCCTGCCCCACGCTTCCCAATCCCTTTCACGGATGCCGGTGAGATCCAAAAAGGCTTCATCGATGGAATATATCTCCACATTGGGAGAAAACCTGCCCAATACATCCATCACACGTGCGCTCATGTCTCCATATAATGCGTAATTCGAGGATAGCAGAACGCCGTTGTGTTTACGAATGAAGGCTTCATGCTTAAAACCCGGTGCACCCATTGGTATCTTCAGCGCTTTTATCTCGTTACTACGCGATACTATGCAGCCGTCGTTGTTGGATAGCACTGCCACCGGAACCTTTCGCAGCCGGGGATTGAACACGCGCTCACACGAGACGTAAAAATTGTTGCAATCCACCAGAGCAACTATTTGCTTGTCTGATAATCCAGTACTATCCATTTCTTCCTCTGGTGCCATCTTTGCATGCAGCCGCACAATTGTCAAGGCGCAGCATTACTGCTAGTGCTATCCGTATCGAACTTCATTACAAACTGTCACTATGCAAACTTCATTTATGCTCAAATCCACTGATTCCGTTCACAGATCCGTCAGTATGAATGAGTTCAATCCAGGCTTCCCCTATGAATTATGCAGATATAAAGCAGATATCATCGGGTGATCATCGAGTGAGCACAGCATGATAACAGCCTTATATCCAGTTCAGCTCACCTTAATGTATTGGGGATGAAGAGCGGGTAAAGGCATATCTGGATCGAATACAAGCAATATTGTATATGTCTTTCAACAACTAGGATAGTAAAAAACTAGAGATTCTGCTTGACATATTTCGCGCATTGGACCCTGCCTGCACTGAAACACTATGGCTATGGTCAGACACTGATCCTTTGGGCATATAAACAGGGAATCAATATCCCGCCCCTACCATACTCCCTGCAATTTCACAACCGCAGAACGGAGATATTCTCCGCTCTGGCCAGAGACAGTTGGAAAACGCTGAGATTCAAAGCTTCAAACTCCATGCGCGATGTGCTGCGCAGGATCAAGAGATAAACAACATGATGTATGAACCAATTACGATATCGCATATTAACTGCTAATCTTTCCTACACCTAAGTGCTTGGAAAATGGAGTGTCGCTAGCGAGAAATAGTTCGTATGTCATTATCCAGCTTTGCGATACCCTTTTAGAGCAGATATGGATTTATCCATCTCTTCGAT
>JAQWBI010000034.1 GCA_028706475.1 Candidatus Cloacimonadota bacterium | reverse complement strand
TTTTCTGAGCAACAAATTCTCCCGACAAGCTCCTGCTGTAAAGCGGGAAATTTTTGATCAGAAAAAACGGCTGTTGCTGACCCATGTGTCACTCTTCTGCTGGTGTAAATTTCGGGGATAAGGTCAATTCCTATTTATCTAAGTTCGCTAGTGTATAAAGATCAACAAACTAGGTGCAAATTCTGAAAGCTGTTTAACATCTGAAGCTATCTTATTGACTGATAGAAGCTCTCGTAACATCACAAATGTTATATAGAAAGCTGGATCGATCAGATAACCTCATCAAACCGATTGATGGTATTGGTATAACCCTAGTTCAAGCACAATAATCTAATCGATTACATTGTACAATACTCTTCCCAGTAACAAGATTAAGGCCAGGATGAAGACCGGTTTGATGAGTTTGTTACCTCGCAACACCACCATGTGTGATCCGATGAGATTTCCAGCAATTCCACAAATGGCTGCAGGTATTGCCAGCGGATAATAGATTACTCCGGCTTTGGCAAAAGTGATAAGAGCGGCTACATTTGAAGCCAGGTTCACTACTTTTGTGATACCGTTTGCCCGCACAAAATCATAATGGAGCAAAGTCGAGTAGATGAGGATCAGAAAAGTACCCGTACCCGGACCAAAAAAGCCATCGTAGAAACCGATCACCAATCCTGCAACAGAACCCAGAGCCAGTCTGTATTCCAGTTTCAACAGATCAGCTTTGTCCTGAAAGCCCAGTTGTTTGCGGATCAGAGTGACGATGGTAATCGCAGGGATGAGGACGATAAGCAGATAGTTCAAGAATTTTGCTGATACGATAAGAGCGGTACTGGCTCCCATCCAAGACCCCAATAGTGCCATGCAGGCACTCAACAGGGCTACTGGGATATCAATCATGCCGGCCCTGAAATATCTGGAAGTGGCAAAAAAAGTTCCACAGCAAGAAGAGAACTTATTTGTTCCCAAAGCCATATGCGGAGGTATCCCCACGCTCCAATAGGCAGGCAAGGATATCAACCCGCCGCCTCCCGCAATTGCATCAATGAGGCCTGCCAGGAAAATAAAGGGCAGCACAATAACAAAATCCAAGGGACTGATCGAAAAAGGCATCCTACAACTCCGCTTTAAACTCCAGCTTAAGATTGTGTTTGGCATCGTCATCGGGATATTTTCCCATCCGGTATTCCAAACTGAATGAGCTGAAGTCGTTTATCCTATATATAATGGACAGATTTGCGTCTGCCAGCCAGCCTTCTCGTTTCTGAGGCAGAAACAGCAGAAAGGCATTACCTTCCCGATGATTGTAACCGAGGCTGAAGCTCATGGTAATCCGGTATTTCTGCATGAAGACACTACGCAGGGAACTGGATAGATATATATGCTTCAGGCTGTAGGTATCAATCTGTTGTTGTTGCTTCCCCTCTTCGTTTTGGTATCCACTTTCCACTTGGATTGTACTCTGCGGATTCAGTATCTTTTCTGTAAGGACAGAGGTTTTCCAGAGATTGGTTTCAGATTGATAGCGGCTTTCGTTCTGCTGTTCGTGAGCCAGGGCGATGCGAGTGTTCACATCATAGAAATCCCGAAAGTCAAATTGGAGTTGCTCTTTATTATCGCTCATGCGCTCATTATCTTGATAGCGTTGATCCATGCTTCGGTTTCGTTCCAGGCTGAGATTTGTCAATATGCGCCCACGGTACAAATCCAACCATAAGTTCTGTATGAGAGCCCTGCGACCATATATAGTATCATCGTTATATGAATGATCTGGTAGAAAGAGGTAGCTTTGCCACGCGGCTCCCTGGTCGCGTTGTTCATTGGCACTTACCGAGATATCGCTATGAATTCGTTGCCATAAAGGAGATTTAAGATACAGCCCGGGTTTCAAGTACAAACCTGCGGTCGCTGAAATCTCGGATGAGAGGCTTCCTGTGGGAGATGTGATGTACTCGTATATATATTCACCATCGTCCACCACAACTCCTGTGCTGTCGTATATACCCTGACTTGTGCCCACCCATACCAAGTCACGGATTTTGGGATAAAACTCTGTTTGGTTCAATTGATAATTTCCAAAGAGATTGAAAGCGCCTTTAAAGAGATTGTGGCTGGAGCGGAAAGCAAACAGATCGTAATTGCTCTTGGGATTGGTTTCACTGGTACGATTGTGGATGATGCGATGGCTGTAATCCATATCCAATCTGTGCTTTTCAAAATTGCTACTGTGTCTCATCATGTAGGTCTGTTGGGAATTGATTTCTTGCCAATCATTAACTTTTATACTGTTTATGTCTTCAGTATAGGATAATGTGGTCAAATGGTTCTTATTATTTACATCAAATGTCGGTTGCCATCTCATCAATCTCGTGCCCGGTAGTGATGTGTCTTCTTCTTCAAAACTGGAGTACAGCCCTGCCAGGCTAAGTCCCATTAGTCCATATCTCCAACCAATGTCTGCGCTATGATACATCAACATGCTGCTCTGCTTGCCCTTTTGATCTGATATTGTGTTTCTCAATTTCAAATACGGCAACCAAGCGCGGGCGGGGCTGTCTGAAGAAAAGCGGATGGCTCTTTGCGTGTAACGTGAACTGAGCTCCCGATATCGTATCAGCAAATCCGGTTTGAAGAAGTCTCCGATGTATGCCATACTCAGATCGATATTGCTCATTTGAAGGGAATCGCCATCGGCCAGAGCAGCAAAATCCTGTTCGGGGGCACCATCGCTACCAAATCTATAGGTATTGGCAAATCTGTGGCTGGCATCAAGTTTTGCCCTAAAGGGCTGATCCGGATTGGATAAGGCCAGCCATGCTGAGACGATACCCGCTGAGTTGTCATGATCATCTTTGGAGGAAAGAGTGTTTGCATCGTTGTAGCTATATAAACCGTCAATTCCACTACCCAGGTAGTCACCTTGGTAATTTATACTCAGCTCGATGTTACTGCGGGTGGCAGGGGCAATGATGGTCTTAACCGCTTGCCAAGAGCCGAGATTTGCTCCCACGTATCGGTATCTGCCCACAGAATACTCTTCATAATCACCGTTTCCCGGTCCCATATAGCTAAATACGACGTTGTATATAGCGCTGGAATCTCCTGGGGCATATTCATAGTAAGGATTGCCAATACCGTCGTATAGCAGGATATAATTGCCGCTGCCGGGCTCGGTCTCCATCACTCCATCTGTTACTACCATTCCATCTCCGGCTGCATTAAGGCTGTCCAGATCGGCATCGGTGAAGCTAAATAAAAGCGGATTATCCTTTGAATCTACCTGATGAACCATGTGATGGCTGATACTGAGACCAGGCAGGAGATTGAGCTTTGAGCTGCTGTAGTAATTCGACTGCTTGTAATTCTCATCCGAATACTGGAACCAGACATTTACGGAATTCAAGGAACTTACGATGCGACGGAACATTACGGAGCCTTCGCTGTAATCTATGTAGTAATCACTCCCGCGATCCAATTGTACACCGTCAACGTAGATTTGTTCAGTTCCAGCAACAACTATGAAACTGCGTTGAGTGGAGTTTGCGCTTAGATAATATGGCCCCTGCTTGCCATCAATTATGCTTATCTGCATAAAAGCGCGTTTACCGCTTGCTGCACTGAATGCCGCTGATAATTCATGTTCCGAGGAGTATGACGCAGCAATACCTTCCAGTTTGGTCTGATAATTCAAGTAACGGCTGTTTGTGTACTGCAGATCAAGGTCGCCCATCCCCAATTCCCACTTTTTGCCATAGACTCTCACGAACACCTGATCCAAGCTCGAGAGCTCCTTGCTGTCTCCTTCGGGACTAAGTTTACTCTGACTATCTGAGAGCTGGGCATTTATCTTTACCTCTTTGGAAATTTCACCATTTAGATTCACATACAGAGATTGCAGCAAATCTGTTTCTCCGGTTTCGGAAAAGCTGAGCGAGAATGTTTTGCTGCCGCTGATGTCGAGCTTGCTATTGGACGAGAACCAATCTCGGTTGTTTTGCTTTCTTACAATCTTTATGGTGTCTTGAATTGCAATTCTCTCATAAAGTCTGCGTTGTGTTGCAAGTTTGGGAGGGATAATCAGATAGCTCACAGAAAGATGTGAGCTATTTATGGGCTCTAGCAATGTCAGCTTGCCGGCTTTGTAATCGAATTTGTAATCAATATCCTTTACATAGGATAGGGAATCTCCGCTTACACTCTCGGAAAGCGATACTATGTTTGCATGGCTTAGTTTGTATGTGTCTTGGGTGGGCACCAGGCTGATGTTTTCCTGGAAGGAATAGTCAGAACCATACAGAGGTACAAAAAGTAGCGTTATATATATGGTAGTGAGACAAAATGCACGTAACATCAAAGCTGGTGGATTACAAAAGTAACAACTCCCCACACGATGAAATCCATCTCCTCGTCGATATGAATGGGTTGGAATTCCTCATTTTCGGGGATCAACCAGTATTGTCCGTCCTCAATCCGCAACCTCTTTAGCGTAAGCTCATTATCCACAATTGCAATGATTATGCTGTTGGATTGAGCTTCTATGGAGCGGTCAACTATCAAGAGATCACCGGGTTGAATACCTGCACCGATCATGGAATAGCCGTCTGCATACATAAAGAAAGTAGAAGAAGGATGGCGGATAAGATGCTCAGATATATCGAGCATGCCCTCAATATAGTCTTGGGCAGGTGAAGGGAAGCCGGCGGGGACTATTGCACCCACAATCGGTCGCGATACTTTCGTGCCTTCGCGACTTTGGTATATAGCCTTGATTGATCCGTCCGTCTTTAGTTTCTTCATATTAAAAAATCGGCGGACGAAAACGCATTCCGCCCGCCTATAGCTTTGTGTTTATTACTTAATTGCCTTCAGGATAGCCTGAGCTTGGTTCCCGTATTTGGGATCAGACGTGAGTCTTTCTAAATCGGCTTTAGCTGCAGTATTGTTCTTTTGCTGATAGTAGGAGATACCACGCAGTATACGGGCATCAGAGTTGTTGGGTTCTGAGTTTAACACGATGGTGCTGTATTGAATAACCTTACCCCAGTTCTTTACACTGTTATAGTGTCCGGCTATGGAAAGGGCAATCCGGGGATCAGGATTGATATTCACGGATTTTTCCAGGTATTCTATCATTTTGTTACGGTTGTTTAACTTATTATAGTTCTGGCCGATCTGGGAATAAACCACTGCCAGGATAGATGCTTCAGGTTGGGTTGCAACTAATTTCTCAAGATAGATATTTGCTTTCTCCCATTGGCTGTTTGCCCTATAGAAATTGGCAATGCGGGTGAATGTGTCAGCATCCGAACGCAAAGTTTCGGCTTTAAGATATGCTTTCTCTGCCTGTTCGATGTCGCCGGCTTGAGCATAACCATCGGCTAACATGATGTAGGCAGAAGCATCGTTGGACACAGTGGCATAATCTTCCAAAACCTGAAAAGCGCGAGCGTTGTCTTTGATATCATCCTTCAGTAAGAAGAACTTGGCATTCAGGACGTCGGCGTTGTTGGGATCCATTTCCAGAAGCTGGTCGTAATAACCCAATGCAGCTTCAAACTTGTGTGAACTCTTGGATGCGATTGCGAGGTTGTTTAGCGCTCCTTTCACATAGTCGTCCAGTTCTGTTTGGCTGATGCGTACTGGTTCATGATTTTTGTAGATATTCAGAGCGGTTTCATAGTGTTGGATGGCTTCATTATACATGCTGGCTTCGATGCTTTCATAGGCCAGATCAACATGTGTTTTTGCGATGTTGAGCTGCATGCTTTCGATGTTTTGAGCTATGGAATCGCCGGGGGATGCAGTAGGAGCAGCTTCAGTAAAGAGCTCAATCGCTTCATTAAAAGACATTATTGCAGCCTCAAACATGCCACCTTCATAGTTTTCTGCGCCGACAGCGGCCGCTTCTCGTGCAAGAACAAGGGGGTTTCTCGTCGGTTCAGGTTCCACTTCAATTTGTTTATTTGAGGAGCAAGCGCTCACAAGTATCAAAACCATTAGAGCGACAAGAGCGGGAATTCTGTGTTTCACCATTAAATCCTCCAGTTTTTTTTCTATGCGCATCATCTATAATGAGGTGATTCTGTCAACTTAAAAATAGGGGCTAGAGCCTTGACTTGAAAAAAAATAGGGATATTTGTGTATTATTTTGAACACTACCTATGTGAATGTCTTGCAATACTATATGTATATTTGTAAGCCCCGAATCGGGCAAATCGGCCTCAAATCAAGGCTACAAACGGATTTTTTTGGTTGACAGAATTTATAAGAGTGCATTCTCTATACTTTGAAATATCTCTAACGCTTATCTAAACTACAAGAGGAGGTAAAATGAGCAGAGATGAATTAGTTAAAAAGATCGCGTCCGATGCCGGCGTAACCCAAAAAGTAGCCGGTCTTGCACTTGCATCCGTTCTTGAAGGAATCACATTGACCCTTAAAAAGGGCGGAAAGGTTTCTCTGGTTGGTTTTGGCTCTTTCAGCGTTGCACACCGCAAAGCTCGTAAAGGCATCAATCCCAAAACCAAAGCTCCTTTGAAGATTCCGGCACGAAAAGTTCCTGTTTTCAAAGCGGGTAAAAAACTGAAAGACGCTGTCAAAAAGTAATACTTAACATTTTGACAACCAAAAAGAAAGGCAGAGCTTCGGTTCTGCTTTTCTCATTTTTCCAGATATTCATAGATGCTGTAAGCTTACCAATATTTCCCTCACAGAACACATCTCCAATGCCGTGTCTATCCCTTTGAATTACCGGGTGACGATGCAGATATCATCGGGTTATCATCGAGTGACCACTGCTTGATAACTGCCTTATATCCCGTTCAACTCAGCTTCAAGAAGAGCGGAAAGAAAGTGCCGTAGCTGCAGCATCATTATCTCTCAGCATACAGGATTAAGCAAGGCATCATAACTACCTGGGGCATCCCGTTTTTCGTCGGTACTGAGTTCGTTATTCAGGTTTGGTACTGTAATTTTGCAATTCCCAGATTCTGTCTCTCAACTCCGCAGCACGTTCAAAATCCAAGTTTGCAGCGGCTTTCTGCATTTCTTTTTTCAATAGTTCCAGTACTTTGGATACCGAATCCAGATCCAGATACTCTTGGAATTCTTCTTTTTGGGGCTTTTGATCTACATCTTCTTCTTTCTTTTCGTAGCCTTCTGCGATTGCGGTTGATTGCATGATCTGTTCTACAGTTTTCATGATGGTAGTAGGAGTAATACCGTGTTCAAGGTTGTAAGCCAGTTGTTTTTTGCGCCTTCGGTTGGTCTCGTCGATGGTATGTTGCATAGCATCGGTAATCACATCGGCATAGAATACTACCTTACCCTCAACATTACGGGCAGCTCTGCCGGAGATTTGGATTAAGGATCGGGCAGAACGCAGGAAACCGGTTTTATCGGCGTCCAGAATGGCTACTAAAGATACTTCAGGCAGATCAAGCCCTTCGCGCAAGAGATTAACTCCCACCAGGACGTCAAATTCTCCCAAACGCAATTCTCGGATCAATTTCGCTCTGCCAATACTGTCTATATCGCTGTGGAGGTATTTGCTACGCACTCCGGCTTTGTTCAGATATGTGCTGAGGTCTTCTGCCATACGCTTTGTGAGAGTCATCACCAAGACTTTATGACCTTTTGCCACTCGTTCCTTGGATTGCGCTATGAGGTCATCCACCTGATTCTTGATGGGTTTTACCTCAATTTCCGGATCTGTGAGACCTGTGGGGCGAATCACTTGCTCAACGATCTCACCGTTCGTCTTCTCCAATTCATAGGCTGAAGGAGTGGCAGAGACAAAGATCACATTGTTGAGATGGGTCTCAAATTCATCAAAGCGTAGCGGCCTGTTATCAAACGCAGAGGGCAATCTGAAACCGTATTCGATGAGGTTCTTCTTGCGTGTGAAATCTCCGCCGTACATACCATGAACTTGGGGTATGGTTGCGTGAGATTCGTCGATCACAAAGAGGAAGTCTTTCGGGAAGTAATCCAGAAGGCAGTTTGGAGGTTCTCCGGCTGCTGATCCCGTGAGGTGGCGACTGTAGTTCTCGATGCCGCTGCAAAAGCCAAGTTCACGCAGCATTTCGATGTCGAACATGGTGCGTTGTTTTAATCTGTCTGCTTCCACATAACGTTGATTGTCCAGATAGTATTGTACACGCTGATTCATTTCGGACTCAATGTTGTGCAATGCTTGCGCCATTTTATCCTCGTTCATGATAAAGTGTATGGCGGGATACACCGGATACTCCTCGACCGCACCCAAACTCTTGTATGATATGGGATGGAGCTTTTCCAGATTCACGATTTCATCACCAAAGAATTCCACCCGCAAACAGTGCTCCAGATAGGCGGGATATATATCTACGGTATCTCCACGGACTCTGAAAGCTCCACGTTCGAATGCGATGTCGTTGCGGGAATAATGAGCCGTAATGAGCTTTTTGAGCAATTCTTCCCGCTCCATCCGCATTCCTACTTTCAGGCGGATCAGCGCTTCCCGATACTCTTCGGGCACACCCAGGCCATATATGCAGGACACAGAAGCTACAATAATCACATCACGGCGTTCCATCAGGCTCATGGTAGCCCTTAGTCTTAGCTTCTCGATCTCGGAGTTGATATCCGAGTCCTTTTCTATATAGATGTCTTTTCCTGGGATATAGGCTTCGGGTTGATAATAGTCGTAATAGGAGATAAAGTACTCCACAGCGTTATCCGGGAATAGTTGTTTCAATTCACCGTAAAGCTGAGCGGCCAGGGTTTTATTGTGCGAGAGCACCAAAGTGGGGCGATTCAGCTTCTGTATCACATTGGCGATGGTGAAGGTTTTTCCGCTACCTGTAACCCCTAAAAGCACTTGAAACTGTTTGCCGTTTTGTACTCCGCTTACAAGTTCATCAATGGCTTGGGGCTGATCACCGGCGGGCACATAATCGCTTAGCATCTGGAAAGAGGACATCCTAACTCCATATGGTAGTTTTTTCTGAAATTCTACTTGACGTAAAGCAGAAGGAATTCAGTTTGGATACCAATAAATCAAGCAGATGCAAATCTGTCGAGAAAATTTAAACGGGAGTTCCGAAGATGCTGAACAACGCTGAATTACAGATCAATTTTGAAAACCTCTTGAAGCTGGGCTATGCCGTGATAGACATCCGGCATAAAGAATATGACCTCTGTGCAGATTCCCAAAAGCTCGTGATCGCGCGGGTCGATTCCGATCGGGATGAATTCTATCCGGATATGCTGAAGCTATATACGGGTCAGGATTTTAAAGCCGGCGAAGTCTTTGAAATCTGGACCGAGATTCTGCTCCATAAAGTCAAAATGAGTCAGGTTTTAAACCGCGACATCTCAATTAAAGTTGCTGCTCTGGATTATGTAGAGACCATATACGTAAAGAGATGATCGAGCGCAGTCTCTTTCTGATAAAACCAAACGCAGTTGCCCATCACCATGTTGGGCACATCATCAGCATACTTGAGGAACATCGCTTTAATATATTGAACATCAAACTATTCCGCTTTGATGAACAGCTTTGCCGGCTCTTTTATGCGGATCATCTGAACAAGGACTTCTATCCCCGGTTGGAGAGCTTTATGTGTTCGGGAGATACGGTTGCCTTGCTCTTGGAAAGAGAGAACGCTATCCATCTGCTCAGAGAGATCATTGGAGATGTGATTCCCGAAAAGCGGAAACCGGGTACTATTCGGGCTCTGTATGGCGATGGTATTACGGATAACGGGGCTCATGCTTCGGATTCCCCAGAAAGCGCACAGAGGGAAATAGCAATTATCTTCAGGCACTAGGGAAGCTAACTTTCTATAAACCTTTCAGGATCTATATGAAAACGATCCTGGTTGATTTCATATACTTCCTTTCCAGTACTTTGCAGAATTGCTTCATCAAGTTTCTGCGGATTTCCAGGTCTTTGGGAAGAGCGGGATCTTGATGAGCATCGTTGATCTTGGTACCCACCACGCATTCAATGATATCGCTATCCAAAAGGATTGTAATCAAGCGTTTGACAGCGTTATTCGGCATCTTGTCCGGAGAGAGGCCATCTTGCAGAGCGCTGAGACAGCGGGATAATGTGATCGTACCCTCACTCACCAGATCGAAGCCCTTCATCTCGGCACTGGGAGGCACATCAGAATTGGTCCTGATTTCTTTGAGATTCACCTTTATGGGTGTCTTCAACTCCCGGGAAAGGATTGCAGCAGTCGTACCTCCACAAACCAGTTTTCTGCCATCAAAGCTGCTTACGATTTCTGCCAATGTGCTGTCATGTTCCTTCTTGTAGGGAGGGCCAGTAACAAGCATTGTTCTACGCGGATTACGCAAATAGAGAGCGGCACAACTAATGTCGTCTGCTGCCTTGTTTCCATCATATTCCCGCGCTTTAAAAGTGACTCTGCGAGATATCTCACTGGCAGATATGGCAGGGCTTTCTTTGAGCAGCTTCTCCAGATACTTTTCAACTCCGCTTTCCTGCCATCCCAAGGGGAGGTGAGGTAGTCCCATTCCGGATTGAGTGACGCCATCAGAGAAATACAGTACTCTGTCGCCGGGCAAAAGGTCCAGTTCTGAATAGTATAAGTGGCTTTTGCGGAAGGTCTTGATAGGTATCTCCTGTTTTTCCACTGGAAAGCTGTTGCCATCTCTCAATAACACATAGGGTGGATTGTCGTGCTCAATAACCCTGATGTGACCGCTATTGCTGGCCTCTATGATGGTAAAGGTACTATATCCTATCTTTCTATATGAGCATACGGGGAGTGTTTCCAGGATGATCTCCGCAGCGCGCTTGATATCAACTTTCGAGGACATAAATCCTGCGGCCATTGTGGTGGTAAGCGTGGAAAGCACGCTGGCTTTGATTCCGCTTCCCAAACCATCTGCAAGCACACATATAATACCATTCTCATTTTTTATGCTGTAGAAAGTGTCTCCGCAGGAGAGATAACCGCTTTTACAGATATGAAAGTGGTCAACTTCCAAAAAGTATGAAGTCACTTTACCGAATCCTTGTCTGCAAAGCTCTGGATGATTGATGAGAGCAACACTTCGCTGTCAGCGGCGTTTTCTCCCAGTAGGAAAGCAATCTGTTGCACTGTAGTGAGGTTTTTTTTCATTACCTCGTTTGCTTTCTCGATAATCTGTTCGCTTTGAATCATCGGTTCGGTGATGTCCTGCAGAATCCCACCCAGAACTAGATGCTTTTGGATGGAGAAGAGGGTTAAGCGAATGATACGCCCGTTTCTGCGGATGTCCGTAATCTTTACTTCCGTTCCTTCTCTGAGAGCTTCTGCAAAGAGTTCGTGGAAATCCACCAGGCGTTCTAAATATGCCCCTTCCAGATTCGGGTCAGCTTCGGAGATGATGCTGGCGTCTCCACCGATGATCTTGATAAAGCGGTCGTTACTTTCTATGATCTTCAGGTTTTCATCAACGATCACTACACCAGAAGGCATAGCTTTGATCAGAGCAGTAGCTTTGTTTTGAGCGAGTTTGCGCAGGTAGGATACGCACATTGCGGGTTCGGCTTTCTCTTCGATTAAAGCGCAGGCAAATTCTTTGCAAGTGTTGTATCCGCAACCACCGCAATTAAGCTCTTCTTCTACACGCTTTTTCCCGATTCTTAACAATGCAGCTGCTATCTCCTGCTTGTCGTGAGCACATTTCTTTATCTCTCTCTCATGAAAAGTCTTCTCTATATCCAGAAATTTCATATCTCGCAATGGAGGAGCTGGTGGTGTAAGAGTCTGCACTTTATAACGTTTCTGAGCTATCGATCCTCTTTTGCTTACTCCCGGGCCGTTAACGCAACCGCCAACGCAGGCTAAAGCTTCCACAAATACCGGGTGGTTAAAACCCTGGGTATTGATTTCATCAAAAGCCTCTATTATCTCCCCGACCCCGGAGAAGCTCATAAATAAAGTATCTTCCGAAACGCCAAAGTACCTGATGCCTTCTGCCATACCACCGTCTATAGGATACAATCCGCCTTCTTCAGCAGCTTTTGGAACAAAGCCATCTTCAAGAGAAACCTCGTCCCAATTGATAATATTCAGATTGAACCATCTTCTCAGATCTACAAAAGTGAGAGCGACATCAAAGCTGTCTGTGCTTTCGTTCTTTTTGGCGATACAGGGCCCGATAAACACGATACCGATGTCTTTCCCATACTCTTCTCTCAAGAGCTTGCAATGAGCTTGCAGAGGAGAAGAAACAGGAGTTATGTAAGGAACCAGATCCGGATAATATTGTTCAATGAGGTGGATCATGCTGGGACATGCGGAAGATATCATCAGCGGGTTTTCTTTCTCACGGAGCAATTGAGCGCAGGCAGATGACACCACCTGCGCTCCCAATGCTGTTTCCGACACACCGGCAAAACCAAGGCTACGGATAGCCCCGATCAGTTTTGCTTCATTCATTCCATTGAACTCTGTTCTGAAAGATGGAGCAAGAGACACATACACTTGCTTCTTGTCTTCCAGCAACTGCATTGCCAATCCCAGATCATCCCTGATCTTTTTAGCTCCCACTGGGCATACTTCCGTGCAGCGACCGCAGAGGATACACGCTTCAGGCATTACCTGAGCGCTGCCGTCCACTACCCGGATAGCCTTAACCGGGCATTCCCGGACGCATTTATAACAATCCTGACATTGTGTTTTTTCGGTGTAAATCGGTCTGTTCATAGTTCTATTAGTTCTTTCCTGAGTATCTCCGGCAATTCCTCTCCACGTACTTCGTGGTATTCATTGCCGTTGATGGTAATGTTTGGTCCCCGATGGCATTGCCCCATACAGAGCGAGCCTTCGATATGCACACTATCGAGTATCCCGTGATTTTTGAGAAACTCCTCGATCACACGGAGGTTATCTCTGTTTTCACGGGCAAAACACGAGCTCCCCATACAGATCAGGATCTTCTTCATTTTAGTCTCTTTTCCGCTTCTTTGCTGATGAGATTTTTGACTTGCTCAAGAGTGGCTTTGTGGATCACTTCGTCGCCGATTCTCACATTGGGGCCTTTATCGCATTTTTCGCTGCAGAAAGTGGCGGCGATATCGAAATGGCTTCCCCAGGCGTTTTCTTCCACCATTTGCAGAGTTTTGGCCAGGATGTCCTGAGAGCCTTTGAGGTAGCATGATGTTCCCACACATACTCTTATTTTGCAGCGATCCTCACTACCTATACCAGAGAAAGATAATTCAGCGTCATCAATACGCTTACGATGCTTGTATGCAGTGTGCAGCAATTCATGAGCCTTGTGACTATTAGGATTGTCCAGCAAAGTCTCATAGAGTTCGTTGATAAAGGGGTTGTCCTGAGCTCTGTGCATGGGCATGGTTTTATCTGCGTGATATAGGGCTGTAGTACGTTCCTTGCGTTTATTACGATCCATCACGATGGGTTGTCCTGCTCCTCCAGTGCATCCGCCAGGGCAGGCCATCACTTCCACGATATCGTATTTTGCTTCTCCCGCAAGGATCCGATCGCACAGCTGCTGAGCATTCTTTATTCCATATACTACGGCCATCTTCAGATTGCCATCTGCCAGAATGGCTTCACGTACTCCGGAATCGCCCCGCACTTCCTGCAGAACGATGTTTTCCGGTACCGGGATGGAGAATTTGTCGGCAGCATATCGCAGAACCGCTTCGGACACACCACCGCTATTGCCAAATATCATTCCTGCTCCTGTAGCAAAGCCCATGGGCAGATCCATGGATTCCGGTTCCAATGCATCAAAATCTATACCGGCTTCCTTGATCATTTTGCCTAGTTCCTGAGTGGTTAGAGCAATATCTACATCTGCAATGCCATCATGAGTGAATTCAGGACGCTTGCATTCGTACTTTTTGGCAGTACAAGGCATAATGGATACTACAATCAAGTCCTTTTTATCCACTTTCAGCATTTCCGGCAAACGCTCTTTTGCAATAGATCCAAACATTTGTTGGGGAGAACGGCAACTGGAAAGATTTCCCAACAACTGCGGATAGCTCTGTTCAGCATACTTCACCCAAGCAGGACAGCAGGATGTGAAGATAGGTAGTTGTTCTCCTTTGGTCTTGCGGGCGATGAATTCATTGGCTTCTTCCACTACTGTGAGATCCGCTGCAAAAGCAGTATCATAGATATGATCAAAACCGATAATGCGCATGGCAGCAACCATTTTGCCCGTAGTATTGTCGCAGGCGGGAAGGTTGAACATCTCACCAAGAGCAACTCGTACAGCCGGTGCGATCTGGGCAACAACTGTCTTTGAGGGATCGTGAATGGCTTTCCAGGTCTGAGAAATATGACTTTTTACCACAATTGCACCCGTGGGGCACACAGCAGCGCACTGTCCGCAATTAATACAATCTACCTGAGCTAAGCTTTTGCCATAAGCTGCAGCTACATTCACATTTTGTCCCCGAGCGGCAAAGTCTATGGCACCGATTCCTTGTATTTCACTGCAGAATCGCACGCAATCACCGCAGAGGACGCATTTATTGGGATCTCTCACTAGACTTTCGCTACCCAGATCTTTCGGTTTTGCTTGCCTTGTTTTGCGAAAGCGTACCTTATCGATGTTTAGTCTGTTTGAAATATCTCTAAGCTTACAATCGCTAGCACGAGAGCATTTTGGGCATTCCTGATCGTGGTTTGCCAGCAGCATCTCCACGATCGTTTTACGTAGTTTCAATATTTGCTCGGTATGAGTTTTGATTCTCATACCTTCAAAAGGTGCGGTGGAACATGATGTCACCAAACCGCGTCCCTCAACTTCTACCATACACAGTCTGCATGCTCCATACAGACTCAGCTCGCTATGATAGCAAAAAGTGGGGATATCGATATGCGCCTTACGCGCCAGTTCAAGGATATTTTTCTCGTCTTCCCAAAGTACGGGACGGTCATTTATATATACATATCTTTCCATTTTAATCTCCTGATTAGCTGATGGCTTTGAATTTGCAGGTGGCAATACAGGCTCCGCACTTGATGCAGACCATAGGATCGATAGCATGCGGCTTTTTAACCTCACCAGAGATGGCTCCAACAGGGCAAACCCGTGTACACAATGTGCAGCCCCGGCAAAGAGCGGGATCTATGCTGATGGGACTGAGGGCTTTACAAGTCTTTGTGGGACAATACTTCGCTTTTACGTGTGCTTCATACTCGTCCATAAAATAGCGCATCGTGGAGAGAACGGGATTGGGGGCAGTCTTGCCCAAACCACACAGGGATGTAAGCTTCACGGCTTGTCCTGCTTCCTTCAAGAGTTCCAGGCTTTCTTCGTCTGCTTCACCTTTGGTGATATCTTCCAATATCTCCAGCATCTGCCGTGTCCCTTCTCGGCAAGGGACACACTTTCCGCAGGATTCGTGCTGAGTGAAAGTCATGAAGTAGCGGGCGGTTTCCACCATGCATGTGCTATCGTTCATCACAACCATTCCACCGGATCCCACCATGGCTCCGATCGAGCCGAGGGAGTCGAAATCAAGTGGTAGATCCAAGTGTTCGCGAGTGAGGCAACCACCGCTGGGACCGCCGATTTGTACTGCCTTGAAGGCATCGTTATTGATCTTGCCGTCCTTATCCAACACACCGCCGCCGATCTCGAAGACGATCTTACGAAGAGTGGTACCAAGAGGTACTTCAATCAATCCTGTATTGGCTACATGACCGGTAAGTGCGAAGGTCTTGGTTCCGGGAGATTTTGCTAATCCTACCTTGCGATAGTTCTGTGGGCCTTGTTGCATTACAATCGGTACTAAAGCCAGGGTTTCCACGTTGTTGATAATCGTGGGCTTGCCAAAGAGGCCTTTCTGAGCTGGGAATGGTGGTTTGGGCGAGGGCATGCCACGTTTGCCTTCGATCGATGCCAAAAGGGCGGTTTCTTCCCCGCAGACAAATGCTCCGGCTCCTTCCATCACGGAGATGTGGAATGCTTTTCCAGTACCAAAGATATCGTCTCCCAAGATGCCGTATTCTTCGGCTGTTGCTATGGCTTCCCGGATTCTGGAACAAGCCAGAGGATACTCCATGCGTACATACACATATCCTTCGTTTGCTCCGATGGCGCGGGCAGCGATCAGCAGGCCTTCTACTACGCTATGGGGATTGCCTTCCAATATGGAACGATCCATAAACGCACCAGGGTCACCTTCATCTCCGTTGCAGACTACATATTTCTTTTCATTATCTTCTTTGCGGGCAAAATCCCATTTCAGACCGGTTAGAAAACCGCCACCACCACGACCGCGCAATCCACTTTCCTGATACAGTTTGCACAATCCTTCAGCATCGTATTTTGTATAGGCGTCACGAGCTGCAAAGTATCCGCCATGAGCGATGTACTCGGCGATGTTGGTGGGATCCACTTTACCGCAATCCTTCAATCCGGTACGTTGTTGTTTGGTGTAAAAAGGAATCTCGGTTGGGCCCTTATACGCTGTGCCGGTTACGGGATCATGATACAGTAAACGCTCTATTACGTCGTCTTTTACGATCGACTGAGCCACAATCTCTTCAGCGTCTTCGGGCTTCACATGTCCATATAGAATTCCTGCCGGTTCGATGGTTACCAAAGGGCCAACCTGACAGAAACCCTGACATCCGCTACTGATCATATATACATCATGATGTTTATGTTCTTTGGGATCATGAGATTTCAGGGATACGGTTACTTCCAGCCCGCTAAGAGCAATGGCATTTTTGAGGGCTTCAAACACTTTCAATGAACCATTGGCAATACATCCGGTTCCGGCACATACGATTATGCGCTTGTCACACAGAGCTCGCGCTTCGTTATAAGCATCACGGATTTGTTCGAGTTTAGGCATTTTCTTTCTCCTTCTCTTCGATGCTGCTGATCAGTTGTAAGGCTTGTTCCGGGGTCATTTGGCCGTGAACTTCGTCGTCAATAACCAGTACAGGTGCCAATCCACATGCGCCCAGACAGGATACGGTTTCAAAAGTGAACATCATATCGTCGGTAGTAATCTTTTTTGCGCTGAGATTCAGTTTCTTGCGGATGGCATCGATTACTGCTGAGGATCCCCGTACGTGGCAGGCTGTTCCATCGCACATCCTGATGATGTGTTTGCCCTTGGGTTCCAAAGAAAAGTGGCTGTAAAAGGTTGCAACGCCATACAGTCTGGCAGGGGAAATGCGCAGAGATGTGGCAATGAAAGTAAGAACTTCCTGAGGCAGGTAACGGTATTCTTCCTGTACTGCCTGCAGGATTGGGATGATCTTGGATTCGCTTCTGTCGAAACGATCCAGTATGTCGATCACCTTGTTGAAGCTGTGAGCGGCTGTGTATTCGGCACTCATTTTAACTCCTGTATATCTATTTTTTAGTGTTTTTCGGGAATAAGGGATTTTGTATATTTTTGGGATTAATCGTTATAACTGCTTAGGCTTTGTCGATATGTAACCTTTCAGCTATTCTACGTGAAAGCACTGCCAAGGATGAACTCATGTCCACATTCTCTACTATGATATCCTCCGGAAGACTCAATTTGGCCGGAGTAAAGTTCCATATTGCCAATACGCCATTTGCAACCATTTGATCTGCAATGTCCTGAGCTGCTTCACCAGGAACTGTCAAAATACCGATGTGAACATGGAGGCGGGAAAGCAGGTTGCTAAATTTGTCCATCGAATGGATCGGGATACCCTGATAATAGGTACCTGCAAGTTCCGCACTCTTATCAAATGCCGCAATTATCCGCAGACCCTTCTTCGTCAATTCCTGATAACCCATCAGAGCTTTTCCCAAGTGTCCCACGCCAACTAAAAAGCAGGACGATATGTCATTCCAATTCAGGCAGCTCTCGATGGCAATGATCAGTTGCTCGATATTGTGCCCGATCTTGGGTGTGCCAACCACTCCTGTGAAAGATAGGTCTTTGCGTACTTGGGTCATGTGGACGTCCGTGAAGACGGCAATTTTGGTGGCAGAAACCATCTTCAGCCCGGCACGCTTAAATTTGTATAAAGCTTCCAGGTACTTTGGCAAGCGCTTCAATGTCAAAAGCGGTATAGCGTCCATCATATCTCCTTTGCTGCTTTTTTTCTGACGAATCAGAGTTTCGTATTCAGCTTTCTTGTATCAATAAAAAAATATCGTATTATCCTGTCAAGAGAAATCTACTCTAGAAATATCGATTGAAGCCTAATCGACAGCTAAACAAGCAGATAGAAGAATGATAATCTGCAAATCTGGACATCATACAAATAGGCTACAGCATAAAAAAAGTGGAAAACCAGGACAGAGATGACTTATGCATGTATTTAGTGATGATACGTTTTCTTGGGTGATTTGCCAACAAGATGGTGATGCCCCTCATAAATATGGTTGAAAACAATAGTAACTCCATGTAACATATAAAGAGTCACCCAAAACTGCAAATGGGCGTCGGTGTGACAAATGGGGATAAGGCTTTGATTGGTGTGGACTTATGACGGACTGGTTTTAGACTGTGTCACAGCGAGCTTTGGACTTTTTTGGACGTTTTTGATCACCATTTCTGCAAATTTGGACTGATTTTGGACTGGTTTCGGATATCCTTGTTTTACAGTGAATTAGCCCTGATCAGTAAACCCGCAACTGGACAGCAAGTGTGCCGAGCAGAAAAACG
Source organism: Candidatus Cloacimonadota bacterium (assembly GCA_028706475.1). Lineage (NCBI taxonomy): Bacteria > Pseudomonadati > Candidatus Cloacimonadota > Candidatus Cloacimonadota bacterium. Next base: position 1,208 of record JAQWBI010000034.1, on the reverse strand, counting down.
TCTCTCGTCTGATCATGGTCTAATATAAGAGTCTTATAGTCTGAATTGATCGGTTCGAGCAGTAGCGATTGTCCTCTGCGATCGAACTTTACACGTTTGAGAGTGATGCCTCCATCGACCCGGACGGCACAGACCAGGTTTTCCACCTTATCCCACTCAGTTGTCTTAAATATCAATACGATATCATCATTCATGATCTGGGGAGCCATACTGCTGCCTCGCACCATGAAGGCCATGTAGTTAGGAGCGCCCAGCGGGATGTAAGTATTCGGTATTTCAACCTGTAAGCGGTTTTCCTTATCCTCGAACACTTCAGTGGGGGTTCCGGCGGAAATTTCCGCTAGGATCGGGAACACTGAAGAACGAATGTAAGTATCTCCCCGTTCATCAATTAGCAGTTGCCTGCCACTGACGATCTGGTAACGGTCATTACGCGGGATGTTGGAATCATGCTCCCAGGGGCCGGGTATCATCATGGGTCCCTCACCCTTCAAAAGCCAGTTGATATTCACGTTTTGATCTGCCAGTTTCCTTAAGAATCCGGCATCAGGATCACGTTCATCAGTCTTGTATCTGATGACTGAGTTCTTGGAAACGCCGAAATTTTCGGCAAATTCCCACTGTTTCAAACCCATTGATTTCATTAGTACTTGTATGCGCTCGCCAATGGTCTGCACTTTCATATATCCCCCTTAGGGCACTTTTAGCTGTTGACAAATACCCATATAGGTATCATTGTGTATCTGTGAACAAGCTAAATACCCAAGCGGTTCCGGTCAAGAACTAAATTTCATAGTGTGATTCTGCGGCGGATTTTTCCGCCGGTGTACATGGGTTGCGACTAAGTTCCCGCTTTCGCAGAAAGGACTTCCCAAGTTGTTGCGATGCAGTAATGTAGAGACCAATAACTTATTAAGGGAGGTGCTTATGAAAGCAAGCACTTACAAGAGCAGGACGAGAGGGCAGAAAATGTCACAGTGTGACAAAAAGCTCGGTGTGACACGTGTCACAGCGACGCCCATACGGGGACGAGAGCACTTAAAGCTATTAACGAGAATGAGTAAAGAGCATGTCACAGCGTCCGACGGTGTGACAAAGGGTAATTTGCTCGGTGTGACACGACATAATGCCAAATTTGTCACAGCGAGGGTAATTCAAACTGGCATCTATATTACGAGACTGAGAATGAGCAAGAGAATGATTAAGGC
>JAQWBI010000033.1 GCA_028706475.1 Candidatus Cloacimonadota bacterium | reverse complement strand
AACATAAAGGGTATTAGGAACCTGCCCAATCGTATCTATCAACGCGATTACTGTTTCGCGTCCAAAGACCCGCAATTGATCTCGGAGATCGATCGGGCTTTGCAGATACTGCGGCAGAACGGTACTTTGGCAGCTCTCCAAAACAAGTGGTTTGTGAGCGAGCAAATGGAGCCGAAACTTGATAGCGCACAAACTATTGTCCCAGTGTTCATGGTTATCTTACTTGCTTTTGCCTTTGTCCTTGTATTGTTTTGGCACAAATCAGTCCGAAACAATACAAAGACCTTGGGAAAACTAGCTATGCTGGAAAAAAACTTACAGCAGCAAGAAAAAGAACTGAATCAATGGAAAGAAGAGTTTTCCCGCGGCCCGGTGGTCTTGTACAAGTGCAGAGTTCGCCCTCCCAAGATGCTGTTCATCTCCGAAAACGTAAGCAATTGGGGCTTTAGCGCTGAGGAACTAACCTCAACAAATGCTTCTTTCCTGGACATCGTGTTTTCTGAAGACAAAGAAAAGGTGAAACAACATTGTCAGAACCTGCAACCAGGCAAGGAATCTGCAATCTACTACAGAGTTCTGGGTCAAAACGGAGAACTATGCTGGGTGATGGATGTATGTAGAATAATAACCTCTCCGGAAGAGGAGGAATCTTGTAGATATGGTTATTTGATCGACGTAAGCGAACAAAAGAAACTGGAAGCAAGATATCTGGAAGCCAAAGAAAAGGCCGAAGCAGCAAACATCGCAAAGAGTCATTTTCTGGCTAATATGAGCCACGAAATCCGTACTCCGCTAAACGGTATCACCGGGTTTCTGCAGGTGCTTACACACATGGATGCCAGCCCGGAACAGCGCGAGATTTACAATCTCATGCATTCTTCCAGCCGCAATCTCCTGAAAATCATCAACGATATCCTGGATTTTTCCAAGATCGAAAGTGGCAAGATGGAGCTAATTGAAAGTGAATTCAACCTCCATTACATCATAGATGATATCATCAAGCAGTTTTCCCATCAAAACAAACGTGAGCATTTGGTGATGAACCACCAGATTGACGAGAGGATCCCGGATGTGATGAAAGGAGATCAGTTGCGCCTGAAACAGATCTTGATCAACCTGATGCAAAACGCAGTCAAGTTCACTCATCAGGGAAAGATTGAGATTGGCGCCGAGCTTTACACATACTCCGAAAGCGATGTCCGCATCCTGTTCCGGGTGCTGGATACAGGCATCGGCATCAATCCTGAAAAGCAAAAAGATATCTTTGACAACTACACTCAAGCAGACAGCAGTATCACCTCAAAATACGGAGGAACCGGACTGGGTCTGGCCATCGTAAAACGTTTGGTGGAGCTGATGCACGGCTTTATCTGGGTGGAAAGCCAGCCCAATAAAGGGAGCTGTTTCTTCTTTATCCTTCCCTTTAGGCAATACAATGAAATCGATGTGCCCGAACCCGAAATCAGTGCTGAAGTAGTGTATCACGATAAGAGCCTGACCGGAAAAATCCTCCTGGCCGAAGACGAACCCATCAACCAAATGGTTACCCGCCGTCAATTGGAAACCTGGGGCTTGCAGGTTGAGGTGGTTCCAAACGGTTTGGAAGCGCTAAATGCTACTAAGCAGAATGACTACGACATCATTTTGATGGATATCCAAATGCCAGTGATGGACGGTATCACTGCCACCCAAAAGATACGGGATCTGGAAGTTGCCCTGCAAAAGCATACTCCGATAGTTGCCTTCACTGCCGCAGCCTTGGTGGGCGATAGAGAACGTTTCCTGGCAGCCGGGATGGATGCCTACATTGCCAAACCAATTGACGTGGAAGAGCTGTATCAGATTCTTGGTTCTCTGCTAATTGCAGATAAAAAATAACGTGGACACTAAAGCAAAATGAAACAAGCAGCAAGACTGATCCTGATTGCCGGAGGGACCTGCTCCGGAAAGACCACCATCGCCAAGGCGATCGGACAGCGATTGAAAGACTTGAAGACTGTGATTGTTTCTCATGACAATTACTACAAGAACCTTGCCCATCTGTCTCCTAGCCAACGTGCAACTGTGAATTTCGACCATCCAGACTCAATCGACAAGGATTATCTTTTGAGAGATATCCACGATATGTTGGCAGGGAATGCGGTAAATGTTCCGGATTATGACTTTATAACCCACAGCCGTAGCGAAGGCAGTTATTGCATTGCAGATGCGGATGTAATCATTCTGGAAGGTATCTTCGCCCTGTATTACACAGAATTGCTGGAGCTGTCCGACCTCAAAATCTATGTGGATACCGATGCAGACTTGCGCTTGGCACGCAGAATGGGACGCGACATCATCGAGCGCGGCCGTGACGTGGAAAACGTTTTGGATCAGTATCTGCAGACAGTGAAACCATCTCATGAAGCCTTTATCGAACCCAGCAAAAAGAACGCTGATGTGATCATCCCGGGAGATAAAGAATTCGATAAAGTGCTGTATATGCTAAATGGCTATCTGCTCTATGAATTAGTGAGTAATACACGGCGCGGATCATAAATCCAGATCAGCACATACACGATTCTATCTGTGTCATCTACGTGCTATTCTTCCTCCATACATCACATAGTGTTGAAGTAGATATCAAGCCGTTATTATGCAGTCGTCACCCGATGATAACCCGATAATATCAGGTTCAAGTATAGATATCCAGAAGAGGGATGATAGGTTTTGTGGTACAGGCGCTCGCTGTAGCGCTACCTGCAGAACCGTAGCAATGCAGCACTCTAGCACTAACTAACTATGAACTAATGAACTGCTGCGAGTGCAGCGAGTCCTAACCCGCGAAGGCGAAGCCTGAACATTCAACATCTAGCCCCGGCAGAGGTGGTATTTAATAGCGAGGGGGTGAAGAATCAGATTGGCACACAATGTGATTCGTTTGATTGGTTACACTGAGTTCTATTTCAGGATCATTTCCTTCGTGGAAGAATAACGACCAGATGACATTTTATAATAATAGATTCCAGCCGCCGTTGTTTGGCCGGAGTTGGTTTTGCCGTCCCAGTTGAAAGAATGTTCGCCGGTTGACAGCTTTTGGTCGTTGATCAAGGTCAGAATAAGTTGGCCCTTGATGTTGTAGATTGCAACCGTCGTTAGACCGTTGTCGACCTGATTGAATTTGACGTTAGTGCTGCCCCAAAACGGGTTGGGGTAGCAGGTCAACTCAGGGTCGGGGGTGGTCGGGGTGGTGGGTCATCGTTGGACTGGGTGGTGGATAGCTCAGTCAACCAACTGGTCCACGCTAATTACTAGTGGTGCCCCATTTTGGGCCACCAGAGAAGCGACGTTGGCTATCAAGAAGATAATCAAAAAGATGCTACGAGTCCTCATCATGGGACTCATGTTTACTTTATCTATTATCTGCTCTATGAATTAGTAAGGAAACCCGGTGTAGATACTATATCCAGATCAGCACTTACTCTACTCTATTTGCGATGCAATACTATTGGATCAGAGGCACCTATCACAGTACTCAAGTTTCCTTCAATCGTTCCTGCATCAGCCGCAAAGCCGGGCTTAGGTGAGCCAGATTCTTCTTTGCCCTCGCCAACACTTTTTCCGCTTCCGCTATCTCTCCCAAGTAGATGTATGTCTTTGCCAGATTGGCGTATATCTCACTGAGGTAGGGCCATTTTCGTTCACTTTCTCTTAAGATTCGTATCGATTCCCGAGGCAAACCAGTCTTCAAAGCGGCCGCAGCAAAGCTCATCATGTGTTCTGGATTGTTTATCTTACCTGCTTCCGCGGCTTTCCGGTAGTTATAATACGATAGCATCCACATATCTTTTTGGGAGTAGATTAGCCCCGCAAACAGATAGAGTTGGATGTGTTCACCGGCATATTTCTGCGCAATCTGGATGTAGTGTAGAGCTTCATCTGTGTCACCCAGTTCCATATATTGTTCGATGATCACAAAATACACATATGGATGGTTTGGCAAGCGTTTACTAAGTTTCAACATAGTATTGATGCAGTCCCGGCTCTTTCCCATCAAAGCCTGAGCATAGCCGATATTATAGAGGATATCCTCACTGGGATTGGGAATGCGTTTGTAGTAAACTAGGGCCAGGCGATATTCACCGGTAGCCATGTAACAAGCGCCAATGGCTTGAATTATCTGGAGGTTATCCGGCTCTATTGATAATGCCCGCAGATAATGTTTGAGTGCCATGCTGTACTGCATACGAAAGATAAACAGCTCTGCCATGGAGGTATGCAAACGAGGTTCATTAGGGTGTTCATCTACTGCGCTCTGCAACACATGCATGGCATGCAGCCAGTTCTTTCTGCCCAATTCCTGGGCTTGGATGATTATCTGATCTATATTCATTGGTTCAGTTCTTGCAAAATCTCTTCTATAGCTCGTTGAAGCTGTTTATCGTTGTGGTCGCGGATATCGTTCAAACTATGTTCCACGATGATGTCCGGTATGGCTCCGGTTCCCTCCATATTGGTTCCGTCCACCTTATACCATCCCGTACCAGGCATGCGCATTGTGGAACCATCCAAAAGCTGCATCTCCCATGTACCGATCACAGCTCCGCTGGATGGGAAACCTATTACTTTACCTAGTTTTAGTTCTTTATAGATGATGGGAAAGATCTCGCCATCGGAAAAACTATGCTCGTCCACCAGTACGATGCTTGGTACATAAATGCCGTTGCTTGGCTCTACTCTGGGCAGGTTTCCGTATGATCTTCGAGTGGAATATGCGTATTGCTTCTTGGAAAGGAGGGATATTATTTTGTCGTGAACTCTGCCTCCTACGTTGCCGCGGAAGTCCAATATTATTGCCTCTTTATCGTGATTGTCACGATAGTAATCCCGGGTGAAATCCTCATAATTTTCCTCACCCATAGCAGGAACGTGGATATACCCCACTCTGCTGTTCGTGGCAGTTTCTACCATTTTACGGCTGCGCATCGTTTTGTAGTCATAGTACAGCTTACGTGCCGCTCTACCATCCAATCCGTTTAACACCCCGGAGATTTCCCTGTCCTTGCCGAGAATGGTAAAGTGGATGGTCTTGCCCACTTTGCCTACCAGAATGGAGTCTATAGGAGTAGTGGATTTGATCTTAACGCCATCCAAATGCGTCAACAGATCACCTTCTATTACTTTGTAGAACGCTGATATGCGTGTATTGGGATACACTTTGCTGATACGGATGCCTTCTGGAAGGGTTTCCGAATAATCCAGCTCCATTCCCAGATACGCAATGGGTTTATAAGTGCTTTCTTCATCTTCACGGGGATCAAAACCTGTGTGAGAGGCGTTGAGATCGCCCACCATTTCGTCTATCACGGCAGCAATCTCGGAGATATCCATAGCTTTATCAGTATAAGGAAGGTATTCTTCATAGAGTTCATTCCAGTTCAATCCATGCATATCCGGATCATAGAAGTTTTCAGCAAAACTGCCCCATACCTGTTCAAATACCTTTTGATTCATCTTCTTTTCGTCGTAAGAATAATCCAGTGCTACAGGTATTTCCTTGCGCTTCTTATCACTCAGAGAGTAGGATCGCAAAGCGCCTTTCTCCAGATAATAAAGATTATCGCCATAGAGCTTGAAGTTATCGCTTTCAGCAGTGAATACAGCTTCTTCCTTCTTGTTTTTCCCGTAGATATCACCTTTGTACAAACCGGCTTTATTATTACCGAACCAGGATTGCTCCACAAAGAGAAAGGTTGAATCGCTGATAACCTTGATGGGATACAGGTTTGACGACTGTCCTTCATAAAGAAGATGGAGGCGTTTATCAATACCCTCCCACTCTATCTCCACCGGATGCGTAACCTCCGGATGAACTTTGATCTCCATCACATACAAACCGTCTTCATCCACACTGTAGTCCTCTGTTTCCTTGTCCTCAGTTTCGTCTTTCACGCTGCTGGTGTCTGCTGCGGGCTTTGGATTCAGAATCTCATCCCAGGGATCCACATCAAACTCAAATTCATCTCTGGGTAGCAGATCCAATCGGTATAGATTGCGATTTCGTGTAAAAATGAGAGAGCGCTGGTCTTTCATCCAATGGATATTGGAAATGTTGTATTGATCCGAAAGCACTTTGCGATGGCTATCTGCAGCAAAGTCGTATATATACAGCCCGCGTATGAAATGCTTGTCGTCTATGGTTACATACGCGGCATGGCTTCCACTCTGGTTTATACTCACATTCGAAATTACCAGTTCAGGGATGTCCATTGCTTTGATGGTTTGAAACAGACTATCTGCCAAAGCCACTCTGCCGGAGTTTCTATGATCCATATAGCGTATCTGCCAACGGCCAAATTCGTCGCGGTTGATATCTCTCACGCTGAGGCTGTCTGCACCAAACCACTGCACCGGTTCCAGGCTGATTTCATGATCAATCTTGCCCCGAAAGAGGCTGGTTCTGCCCTTATGCAGCTTGAAGAGGATCAGGTTTCTATCGTCCAGAAACTCAGTTTGTGCCCATCCGGAGTGATCGCGGGTGATGGCCTTGGGTTCTCCGCCTTTAGCCGGTACCACAAAGTTGTCGTATTTATAATTGAAGGATATTAAGTTCCCTCCGGGAGATACTGAATAGTCGCTGATCTCATCCTTCATGCTGTGTTCCTGGATTGAATCTTCCCATTTATCCACAGCAAGGTTTATCTCCAGCTTTTCCACTCTGTCTTTGGAGATTTTGGTGGGATCGTACTTATAGATTTCATTGAAATGTTCAAATACAATACGGTCGTTGTTTCGGGCTATACTGATGTCACGTACGCTGAAGCGGGGCAGATCACTGGAGGCAAAAATTCGCTCAAAATCCATGTCATCCACTCTCACCAGCTGGTAGTTGTCTCCATCGGACATAGCGTAAAACACAGAATTGGAAAAATGCGAAAACACGGGATAGCGCTCAGTAATCTCTGTACTTGTAAGACGGCTATAACTCTTGCTTTCTATGTCGTAGAGATGCAGGTCTCCATTTAGGGATCCCCGGTAAGATTCTCTGTGTGCATCTCCGTAACGGCTGAAAATGATCTTGCTATTATCTGGAGACAAGCTTGCCCAATAATCCCCAATCTCACCCAGAAGAACCGGCCGTTCTCCGTTTATGGGCAATTTGTAAAAGGAGCTACCGTGTTCAAATCCGTAACCGATAGCCAGGAGGTGTTCTCCATCATTGAACCAATCCACTACAGAGTAGGTTTCGCGGATAATTACACGGGCATCACCTCCACCAGCAGGCATAATGTAAGAATAGGTTCTGCCCTCACGGTTGCTTTTGAAAGCTATCCATTGCCCGTCCGGAGACCATACAGGCCCCCATTCAGAAGCTGATGTATCGGTTAAGCGGCTGGCTACTCCGCCTTTAAAGGGAACTTTCCATAGATCGTTATCATATACGAAGCATACCTCGGTTCCATCAGGGGAGATGGCAGGGTCTTTTGTAAAACCAGGCTCCTGCGCAAACAGCGGGACACAAACCCACACTACAGCCAGCAGCACCAGATACACTCTGAATCTCATAATAATCTCCATCTATTCTTTTTCTACAAGGCTGATCCCGGTCTGACGGGATTTGATCTGGTAGGAATGCTTGAGTACCCGAAACAGCGTCTTGGCATGGACATATCCTTCCACACGCAGGCTCTTCTTTTGATCAGCGGGACGCTTTAGAAACAAGTTTAGCTGCTTGTCCAGTTCATTTTCACAACGGCGGATGCGTTCATGCAGCTCGTCCAACGCTCTGTCATCACCTTCCTCACGCAAGCGAACCGCTTCTTTTGTCATCTGCATCAGTAAAGCCCTGTAGAAAGGACTAATGGCTATTTCTATCTCGGTTTCCTCACCCTCATAGGAGCCGGCTGTTCCGATGGAGATGCTAGCTCCGGATTGGGTGAGTCCTCCACTGATCCGGCTTTCCTCATACGAGCCTGTGATGTCGCCATCACAAGCTACTGTAGAGTGTTCTATATACTCATCAAAATCTATACTCTCTTTCACATGTACCCGCGATTGCCTGATGCCGCTTACTTTCAGTGATCCAAGTACTTGAATACCCGGATTGTTACAGGATATGATGTCACCCCTTACAATCAGATCGCCTTCGGTATAGATACTGCAATCTTCCAGGTTGCCATGCACGGTAATAGACTTCGCCCCAGCAATCTGCACATTGTTCAGATCCCCTTCAATCTCCAGCTTCAGCGGACTGCGGATAAAGACATCGGTAGGAATATCCTCTGCATTTAGCTTCAACTCCGTTAATATACAGATCTTGCCTTCAGTGTCCAGATATGGGTAACCGGTAGTCTCAGCTACAAAATCCCGGGCTTCATAGCGTACCCAATCACCTGCCTGCTGCATGGCTGAGTCTTCATCTACCACCGGCGGCGTGATCAGCTCGCCAAAGATATCATAAATGCTGCCATCCCGCTCAAAAAGGTTGTCTGAAAAACTGGCTACCACATCTCCTTCTTTCACATAAGTAATGCGTCCCAGTTCTTTGAAATTCAAAGACTTCAGATCTCTTGGGATTGCTTCCGGATCGAAGTGATAGTTCAGTGCGGCTTCTTTGCCGGGGCCTTTCATACATATGGCAACAGGGAAAGGTTTATCATATTCTTTTTCGATACCGTGTTCCCGGATTAGTTGCATAGCTTCTTCAAAACCGGATTTGATGCCGGCTTCATCGATGAGGTCCAAGATTTCCTTTTCATCTACCAGACGGCCACTGCGCTTGATCGTTAGCCAAGCAGAAGAGCTGTCTTGCCTTAGTTCCAGGATTACGTTTCCGCTTTTACCGGTTAGTATCTTATTCATTGCAGATCCCGATTATGTTGATTTGGCGGTTGTTTCCCTTATCTCTACGGTAGGAGAAATAAGCGAGGTTCTCAAATGTACAATCATGATGGTTTTCGATGTTGATGTATCTCAGGCCTGCCCTCAGTAACTGCTGAAAGATGGCAGCACGCAGGTTCAAATGGCGAACATGCTTTGTATCAGGTATTAGTTGCATCCGGCTCAGGCTGTGGTTGAAGTGATGCCACAAGGCTTCACTTACCTCATAATGCTCGTCGCAGATACCGGCTCCTACATGAGCCACGATATTGGCAGGATCACAGGAAAAGTGCTCTGTCATGATATTAACAGTTTCCCCCACAATGTTTTGTCTGCTGCCTTCACGACCACTGTGGACGGCGGCAACCACCTGTTGTTGCTCGTCATACAGCAATATGGGGAAACAGTCCGCAGTCCGGATGAGCAAGTATTGTCCCGGAATATTCGTTACTAAAGCATCTGCTACCGGGATCTGGGGATGGTTGCCCAAGCCTGCCCCGCTATCTTCTTCCCTACAGATATGCACGAGGTTGGAGTGAGTCTGCTCACATATCACCAACCTATGCACAGGGATGATGTTGCCTTCCAGCTCCAAATCCTGCTGCTGCTTCATCAGACCGCGATAATCAGGTTCTTTACCTCCCAGATGCCAGAAGATCTTTTTCATTTGTTCAGCCTCAATCTGGGAGTCCGATATACCGAGGAATTGGAATTTGCCACCAGCATCTTCAGCATATCCTTGCTGAAGCGGGGAAGATTGCGCAGACTATTCAGACTCCAGATAAAGCATACCAGAGCACATAACAGCATGGATGTCTGGGGACCGTATTTGCTAGTTAGCCATCCCACCAATAAACCGCCAAAGGGGGACATGCTTTGAAAAGTCATGGTATAAGTGCTTAACACTCTGCCTCTCATCTCATCCGAAACCATTGTCTGCAGCAGGGTATTTGTGGTTGCGGTGATGTTCATCATGCCAAAACCGATAAACAGCATCATCAGCATGCTGAGATACAGAAATGTGCTGTGTGAAAACAGGATGAGCGCAGAGCTTGCCACCAAGCCGACTACAATCAAGCGCATTTGCATACCTTTGATGTTGCTCCTTGATGCCAGGACAAAAGCACCGGTTAGTGCCCCAATGCCGGCAGTGGACATCAACAAGCCCTGAGTTCCGCTATTTCCATGCAGGATGTCCCTGGCAAATACCGGTAGTAATGTGGAATAACTAAAACCAAACAGCGTGTAGATCGCCAGGTTCATGATCAGATAGCGTATAGGAAAACTCTGATATGCATACTTCCAGCCCTCGGCAATCTTTCTTAAAGTGGATTCTGTTCTGGGTTTTAGCTTGGGATACTCAATGTGTATAAAAAACAAGGATACTATCACGGGTATATAGCTGGCAGCATTGATGGCAAAACATACTCCTTCGCTAAAGAGCACTATCAGCAAACCACCCACTGCCGGGCCGATCAGGCGAGCTCCGTTGAACATAGCGCTGTTAGTAGCGATCGCATTGGGCAAAAGCTTTTTGTCCCCCACCAGATCTATTAGCAGGTTTTGCCGCATGGGTGAATCAACCGCTTCGATCATGCCCTGAAACAAGGCAAGGAGTAGTATGGGATACTGCACATATTCGTTGATTACACCAGTGAGAACCAGAATTGCCAGCAAGCTGCTTTGTACACAAAAGGCTATTTGAGTACCAATCACCATCTTATGTCTGTTCAGACGATCTACCCAGGCCCCCACAAAAGGAGAGATAAACACCGATGGGATCATGGAAAGGAAGGTCACTACTCCCAAAAGCAAGGCAGAATTGGTGAGGCGATACACAAACCATCCCATGGTGGTTCGCTGGATCCAGGTACCGATCAGTGACACTACCTGACCACTGAAAAAGATCCGGTAATTGCGGATACTCAAGGAGATAAAGGTTCGTTTTATGAAGCTAAACATCAGAGGATGAAACGGGAGAGATCCTCGCTCTCTATCACCGGACTCAATCTGGCATTCACCATCTTTTGGCTGATGTTTACCTTCTTTAGCTTGGGATCCGGCATTTGAAAGAGAAAATCGTCTAATAAAGTATTCAAAATAGTATGCAGGCGACGCGCTCCGATGTCTTCCATCTTCTCATTAGCCGCTGCCGCATAATGCGCAATAGTTTTGATAGCATTACTGCTAAAGCTCAGTTCCACGCCTTCGGTGGCAAAAAGCTCTCGATATTGCTTGGTCAAAGCATTCTCAGGTTCTTCCAGAATGCACACAAAATCCTGTTCCGTAAGGCTGCTCAATTCCACTCTGATGGGAAAGCGACCCTGAAGCTCTGGAATCAAGTCACTGGGTTTCGCTTGAGAAAAAGCACCCGCTGCGATGAACAGGATGTGGGAGGTATCTATTGGCCCGTATTTTGTGGGCACACTGCTTCCCTCCACGATGGGCAACAAGTCCCGCTGTACTCCGCTGCGGCTAACATCTATGCCGCCGTGTTTATCAGTATTGGCGATTTTGTCGATCTCATCGATGAAGACGATGCCGTTTTCTTCCACTGCCTTCTTGGCGCATTCCGCAACCTTGTCTTTGGGCACCAAATGTGCCACTTCCTGTTCTGTAAAGGTCTTCAAAGCGTTCGAGACCGTAGTCTTATGCTTCTTTCCTCCTCTACTGGGCAAAATGTTTGAGAGCATATCGCTAAAATCCAAATCCAGAGTTTCCAAACCGAAATTGCTCATAATCTCAAAATTGGGTAGGTTATCCTCGCTGAATTCGATCTCAATCTCTTTGTCATCCAGCTTTCCGGATAGCAGCTTTGTTCTCATTTTGTCCCTACTGCGTTTCTGCCGTTCTACGAAATCCGGATCCTCACTATCCCCTTTTCTGCGCTTGAGCGGCAAGAGAACGTCCAAAACCTTCTCAATAGCCAGCTTCGTAGCATCGTCACGCACCTCTGCCACCATCCGGGCACGGGTCTGAGTAACCGCGTAATTCATCAATTCCCTGATCATGGATTCCACATCACGCCCCACATAGCCCACCTCAGTGAACTTTGATGCTTCCACCTTGATAAACGGTGCATCCACCAATCTGGCAATACGGCGGGCGATCTCGGTCTTCCCCACTCCAGTAGGCCCGATCATGATGATGTTGTTTGGCATTATCTCGCGCCTTAAATCCCCCTGCACACGCTGACGGCGCCAGCGGTTACGAAGGGCAATTGCCACACTGCGCTTGGCTGCAGATTGGCTGATGATGTACTTATCCAGCTCCTCCACAATCCGCGAAGGAGTCAATTCGTTAATATCTACCACTACAAAACCTCCAGAGTGAACTGATCATTTGTATAAACGCAGATCTCGGAGGCAATTTTCATGGCTTCCATTACGATGGTCTCTTCCGAAAGCTTGGTATTGCGCATCAAAGCCCTGGCTGCTGCAAGAGCATAGTTACCCCCGCTACCGATGGCGATTAGTCCGTCATCCGGTTCCATCACATCTCCCACTCCGCTTATCATCAGGATGCCGGATTTGTCTCCCGCAATCAGCATTGCTTCCAATCTGCGCAGATATTTATCCTGTCTCCATTCTTTGGCCAAGTCAACCGCTGCTTTCTTCAGATTTCCTTTATTCACTTTCAGCTTTTCTTCAAATTTCTCCAGTAGTGTAAAAGCATCGGCTGTAGCGCCGGCAAAGCCAGTGATTACCTTGTCTTCAAAGATGCGGCGGATTTTCAATGCTTTGGCTTTTACCACTGTATCTCCCAAGCTTACCTGACCATCTCCGCATAATGCGGTTTTACCCTTTCTGTGTATTCCGATTATTGTAGTACCATACATGTTATTCATTGTTGTCTTTTGTTTCCTTTTCTGCACTCTCTGCTTCTGTGAGCTCTGTATCTTCCTTGTTATCTACAGAATGCTCGAAGCGCATCTCTTTAGCGCGCTCAAATTTGGCTTCCACCAAGGCTTTAGCATCGCTCTCCAGATTGTCCAGGATCAGGCTGAAGATTTCCTCTGTGCCCAAAGTCTCTTTTTCCTGTAGTTCAATAGCCATTTTATCCAGAAGATCACGGTGCTTCAGCAAGATCTCTTTGGCTGTCTCATGCGCTTCAGTGATGAATTTCCGGATCTCGCTGTCCACCATGCGGGAGGTTTCGTCGCTGTACACATCCCGGGAACCAATCTCTTTGCCCAGAAAAACCTCATTGTGCTCTTTGCCGATGGTCATGGGTCCCACTACATCACTCATACCCCATGAACATACCATTTTCTTGGATATATCTGTAGCGCGCTCCAGATCATTTCCCGCTCCTGTAGTCAATTCACCAAATACCACTTCTTCCGCGGCTCTGCCGCCCAATAGTGATACCATGAATTGCTTCAGATAATTGCGGGAATACCCCGTTTTATCGCTTTGCAGATAGTGAGTAGCGCCTCCGGTGAATCCACGCGGGATGATGCTCACCTTGTGCACCGGTTCCACCTTATCCTGAAAAATGCTAGTGATCACATGGCCAATTTCGTGATAAGCAGTAAGGCGTTTATCCTCTTCGGGAATCACTCTGCTTTTCTTTTCTTTGCCCAGAGTAAGCTTGTCCTTAGCTTCTTCAAAATCTGTCATCTGAATGCTGGCTTTGTTCTTACTGGCAGCTATCAGCGCCGCTTCATTCACCAGATTTGCCAGATCCGCTCCGCTAAATCCCGGAGTTCCGCGGGCAATGATTTCCAGATGAACATCGTCTCCCAGAGGAACCTTATCTGAATGCACCTTCAAAATCTCTGTCCTGCCTTTGATGTCCGGGAGATCAACCGTTACTTGACGGTCAAATCTGCCGGGACGCAGCAGTGCGGGATCCAGAATGTCGGGACGGTTCGTTGCGGCTATAATGATCACTGCCTCATTGGGTTCAAATCCATCCATTTCCACCAATAGCTGATTCAGGGTTTGCTCCCGCTCATCGTGGCCACCACCCAATCCGGTTCCCCGATGCCTGCCCACCGCGTCGATCTCGTCGATAAAGGTGATACAGGGAGAATTCTTTTTAGCGGTTTCAAAGAGGTCGCGCACCCTCGCAGCCCCTACTCCTACAAACATCTCCACAAAATCCGAACCTG
Organism: Candidatus Cloacimonadota bacterium; assembly: GCA_028706475.1. Classification (NCBI taxonomy): domain Bacteria; kingdom Pseudomonadati; phylum Candidatus Cloacimonadota; species Candidatus Cloacimonadota bacterium. Next base: position 6,094 of record JAQWBI010000033.1, on the reverse strand, counting down.
ATATGCTGAAAAACGGTACTCCCGCTTCTCCGGATACGGCTTTTGCCAATAGGGTCTTACCGGTTCCAGGACGCCCTATGAGCAACACTCCCCGGGGAATCCTTCCACCCAATCTTCGGAAACGATTGGGATCTTTCAAAAAATCCACTATCTCTTGCAGCTCTTCTTTGGCCTCATCCACACCGGCTACATCCTTGAAGGAAATCTTGGATTTGCTTACCTCATGCAGGCGTGCCTTGCTTTTGCCAAAACTGAATGCTTTCGAATTCTGATTGGTCATCCTTTTCATAATCAAGAAATAGAAGGCTATCAGTATTATGAACGGCAAGAGCGACACCAGCAGACTGGTCCATCCCGCTGGTTTGACCGTGAATACTTTGATGCCCCGAACCAGAAGACTGTCCACCAGACGCGCATCATCAAAGGGGATGGTAGTGTGGAATTTCCGTTTTGACACGTCGGTATATACGATATCCCGGTCTGTAAACTGTACTTCTTCAATGGTATCATTATTCACCCGGGCCATAAAGTTGCTGAAGCTTTCCTTGGTTACTGTCTCACGCGAACCGCCATAAGTAAGCCATAAACTGATTGCCAGCATGATGATGATTACTATGAATGGAGTCCAGAATTTCGATTTTTTCGCTGGTGCGATCGGCTGTCCCTGTGCATCTACTTTGGGAGTTTCCGGTTGATCTTTGGAGTTCAACCGACGCTTGGCCTGGAGCATTCTGAACAATCCGATCACAGAGATCAGGATAATGCCATAGACAAACCATCTCAGCATGCTGGTAAAGCCATCCATAACTGCGGGAATCTCGCCCAGAGCGGGATTCAGGCTATCTGCTTTTTGCGCATACAGACTGCCTATGCCTGTCATGATAGCTGCGATACAAGTATATTTCATGTGTAACACTCTTCCTTTAGTATCCCAATATAGGGCAGATTGCGGTACCGTTCGGCATAATCCAGGCCATAGCCCACCACAAACTCGTTACCTACTTCAAAACCCACATATTCAAATATAGTCTCAATCTTGTGAGCCTCAGGCTTATCCAATAAAACACAGGTCCGCAAGCTCGAGGGTTTATGCTTCCAGATATAATCCTTGATATACTGTAATGAGAGGCCGCTATCCACGATGTCTTCCACGATGATCACATCTCTACCGGCAATATCCAGATCGATGTCTTTACGAATCTTTACAATTCCGCTGCTACTGGTTCCCGCACCATAACTGGAGATGGCCAAAAAGTCGATCTCGATGGGAATGCTAACTGCGCGCACTAAATCGCTCATAAAGATAAAAGCGCCCTTCAACACTCCGATTATGACCGGAACCTTGCATTCATAATCACTATTGATTTGCTGCCCTATCTCTCTGATGCGCTTTTGAATACGCCGCTCATCAAAAAGCACTGCCGATATATCACAATTCATCAGATTCATTGATTCCTCTCTTCTTCCGGCTCGCTGCCCGGTTAGATTTATTGATTAAGTTTTCTGCATCGATGCACAAATAACGACTGCTATTTGCATCGTATCGTACCCGATTGTCTAGGCGATACGGACAAATCCACAAGATTTTTTCGTCATCCTCAAGAATGGGTATCATATCCCTATCGTATTTAGCTACTTTTTCGTCAATAAAAAAGTCTTTCAGCTTCTTGAAACCATTCATTCCAAAGGGAATAAAACGATCCCCTTCCCGGCGGCTGCGAATCCGGATCTTGCCTACAATCTTCCCCGCATCCAGGATCACCCTGGTTCCCATCACTTCTTCATCGTCGGCTGGCAATACCTTGAGGTATCTGAAGCTGAAACGATGATCCATGTGAACTGCCCGGGAGCGATCACTTTCGATCATAAGTTCCTGCGTGGGCGGAGCTTTCACATCCTCTTCAAAACTGCTGATAAGGAGCTCTTGATAACGCTTGATGGCATACACCTGATGCGGCAGGCTTATGTATTTGCTGCCCATAGCATCAAGGAGCCCCTCAATCTCGCGCAGATTGCTCTGGAAGAAATCCTGAGTTGTCCCGCTTACCATGCTGTATGCCTCGCGCAACAGGTAAAAACACTCAATTTGCGGAGCTTTTAGCAGGTCGGGAATACTTATGATCACCCTGCCGTGGCTATTGTCCAAACAGATCTTCTTGTACCGTCTCAAGGCTCGTTCCAAGATATACTGTTCGGCTTGCCGCAATATCGTAGCTTCTTCGGCAAGCTTGTCTCTGATCTGCGGATTATAATTCTCTGCCAGATGGGGCATCAAGGTATTCCGAATCCGATTTCGGGTAAAACGCGGATCCTCGTTCGATGCATCTTCCCGCCAGGCGATATGGTTTTCCCTTAAGAGAGCCTTTAGCTCCTCGGGACCAAAGGCCAGCATAGGGTGCGCGATCACACCCTGAATAGGCTTGATTCCCGCCATCCCGCTAAGCCCGGAACCCCGGAAAAGATTTAATAACACTGTCTCTGCCAGATCCGATTTGTGATGAGCAAGCAGTATTTTATGAAAACCATAGCTTTGGAGAATCATCTGAAAGGTCTCAAACCTGGCTTGTCTGGCGCGGTTCTCCAAGTCCCGTTCTCCTTCCAGCTCTATGCGCCGGATTATAATCGGGACATTCAATTGCATGCAAATGCGCTTGATCTGTTGCTCATCCTGATCGCTTTCCTCCCCTCGCAGTTGGTGGTTGATGTGCACCGCAAGCAAGGAGAAGTTTTCGCTGTGGCGTAAGCGCGAAAACAGGTACAGCATCGCTGTGGAATCCGCACCGGCCGATACAGCCAGTAAAAGCTTCTCCCCCTTGTTGAGGATCCGCTCCTGCGTGCTATAGTCCACTAAACGCCTAAGATATTCATTTACAAGGCTCATCTCATCTCCGCCAGATTTTTTCCCATATTACACAAGTCTTTTCGAAATGCCCAAGCTGTCAACTCTTATCTGCATCTTTTGGATATGCATCTTGTATCTTGCATCCGCTAATTCATCATGATACTGTCTTCTGATTTTGTGATGTGACACTGATGGATATCTTCACTACAGTAATCCATGGAACCCCGCAAACGAAAAAACGGCTGGGAAAGTGTCGCTATGCTCTCCCAAGCCGGCTTGTTTATTGATCTTATGGTCAGTGCTTTTCTACTGGTACCCAAATCTCCATTACAGACTGGGAATCACCAAACTGAAAGCGTTGATCGTACAGCTCGAAATCATCCGCTTTTTTACGTTCATAACCACTCTCTGGCAACCAGTTATTATAGATGAAATCATAGGTCTCGGATAATGTGTCCAAAGAACCATGATGCTCGAACACAGCGTAGTCTGCTGCGGGAACATCCCTATAAACCAATCCTATGGGACAGTCCTTCTCCGGAGGATATTCCACTCCGGCCAGATACGTGAAGGGAGTATCCTCGTTCATCTCGATGTGATCCAGATAATAACAGATACCCAAGACTCTTCCGGGATGTAGCGCATCCGGAACCTTGCTGCATATTTGCTGGTTAAAGTCATTCCATAAAGCAGGTATATTATTATTCTTCATGGTGTTCTCACACGTAATTCCCACTACTCTGAAGGCATCCATGTGTTTGATCTTTGCTTTTAGCATTTTTACTCCTTTAGTAAGCGGTGATATAGAGTTAAAATATTGTAAAGGACCTACCTGGCGTCTTAACTTCCCGGGCGTGACGCCATATACTACAGTGAACGACCTGGTAAACGCTTCCTGAGATTCATACTGATACTCGCCGGCAAGCTGTTTGATAGGCTTTGCGGTAAAGACTAATTCTTTGGCCGCTTCACTCATCCTGCGTTTACGGATGTACTCCCCCACCGTGATTCCCGTGGAAGCCAGAAATACTCGGTGAAAGTGCCAGGCAGACATATTGGCTTTTTCGGCGATGTCTTCCAAAATCAGCTTTGTCCTCAGCCCCGCTTCTATATAACGGATTGCTTTGTCCAGATTGTTCTTGTTTGGCATATTTGTTCCTATCGCGCTTTGATAATATTTGCTGTATCAGGCGCAGCAGGATCAGTCAAGAAAAAAGATTTGACATTTTTTGCTCCTTTCCTGAATAGATGCGTACGACCAGGGACAGCGAATGTCCAACCATTCTTCCCAATTGAGCCCCATATCATACGACCTCATGATTACGCCATCACCGAGTCCAATGAGGAAATCTTCATACATAAACCTGTCTCGAGTCCCCATATTTGGTGTAAATTCCAATTCTTTGCACCTCAAAGTCTCTGAAACATCTGCTAAACCTTTTCTTCAGTTTATTATATTTAGAGCCTATGAACCAAGATTATCCTACTAGATTTTATGTCAACATTTTCTCTGCATTTCTACAGTCCGCATTATATTATTTTTGATAATCTTACCTGGCATTTATCATTAATAGAAACCTCAATACGTGAAACACCCATTCTATGAATCCTAGGAGTTATCTGCGGTTCATAGCAGGATACAGAGCATCTCCGGACAACAATGATTTAATTAGATACAACTGTAGTTCAGAAACAAATTATCGTCCATTACTGGATACACTTTCTCTTGTAGCACAATCCATTATCAGATCATCTGCCAATCCTGAATTTGAGCTTGTGATACTGCCTGCCGTTAAATTCCAACACCTTATCATTTTCGATAATTTCAAAACCGATACTAATGGCCAAATGCACCATCCTTTCATTACCAGACCATGTTTCACAGTAAATGTAATCCAATTCATGGTTTTTAAACATGTATCCAATCCACTTTTGCAATGCCTCACGGCCTATTCCCCTGCCCCAAAAATCCTCCTCCGGGATGGAAATGCCTACTGCCAGAAAGCCCGGCTTACTCTCAATGTAATAAGAAGATACCCAGCCAATATGTGTGCCATCTACTTCAATTTCAAGGCGGGTTTTTATCTCTTGGGGACCTTTTGATAGTCTGTTAGATAGCCTCTGGATAAAGCTCTGAGCAAATGTATCACTCATTTCTTCCCAAGGTGCATCCCATTTGGTCCATTCGAGCCCTTTCTTAAACCATTTTCGATAATCGTTCAAGTCAGCTTCGGTCAGGTCCCGTAAAGTAACTTTTTGTCCGTTTATCTCGTAAAGCATTTCAATACCCTCCCATATTCATGCGTTCCAGATACTCTGTGTAAATTCATCTATGTCCTCAGCCCCGCTTCTATATAACGGATTGCTTTGTCCAGATTGTTCTTGTTTGGCATATTTGCTCCTGTCGCACATTCAGCATGCTTATAATACTTGTCGTAGTAGTGATTGCTGAATCGCCGTGCAACATCGAACTCATGCGATCCCTAGACCGCCTGTAATCTATATTTCTTTATTCAGATACTGGTATCCCGGAATTTCTGGCAGGAGTTCCTCTTCAACCGCTGTTTTCACAGAGCGGCAAGGAAGTTGCAGCTCCACAATCTGTTCTCTGGTGATGGTCTTGAGATTCACCTGTTCCGGATATTTTGCCTGCATTGCCCACATCATCTTGATGTACAGGCTGTACCAGGAAGGTAAGCGAACAGTTTCATCGCGCTCTCTCAATTCTATAAAATACATACGAAAATCGTGACGATAGCCTTCGCTGGGATTGATCGCCTTGATTTGTCGGGAGATATCCCGATAATCATTGTTTTGGGGTTGAATCGGCATCTTGGGGACGCGCCGCATCAGGGTGCGTTTCAGACCTGGGTGATAGTAGTATATAGCTCCTTCCAGTTTCCCGGAAAAGCCATTAATACCTGCTTTTACATGTGCTTTCATTGCTATCCTCCTGTTTTTTCCCCATTTTGCTTGCCCCCTTGTGGCTGTCAATTACTTATTTATCCCCCCTTAATCAAGCGTTAATAATTAAGGCTTGATTAAGACATAATTAAGATATGATTAACGCTGTGAAGAGAGGAAGATTGATGTTTCCTGAATTTTAGTTGACATTTTAGTTGACATGGAGAGTCACCCTTTTAAGTATACAGGCAAGTCCGTTGAAGATAGTACAGAGGAGAACGATGGATAAGTTATTGTCATACAGAACGATGGTTAATCCAGCCTATGGGATAAAGGAGGTGGAGTTTT
>JAQWBI010000032.1 GCA_028706475.1 Candidatus Cloacimonadota bacterium | reverse complement strand
GATCAAGGTAGAACCTATGAATGGTGATCCTAATGAGCATACCAATCTTAGAATCGATCATTCCCTGGTAAAAGATGGCATCGATGGCATTCTACCTTTCCCGGTACCGGGTAACACGATAGATTTCTTACCTTCCAGCATTGACGCTGATCCGCTCTTTACCGGTGGCTTTGACATCCATGATCCTCTCTTTTACAGTCTTTCAGAGTACTCACCCTGCATCGATGCCGGTACTCCGGATACCAGCGAGTTGAACCTTCCTCCTTTTGATCTGGCGGGTAACTGGCGCATCTGGAACGACCGCATCGATATGGGCGCATTTGAGTATGGCTCCAGGCCCTGGGTCTCCATTGATGATCCGGTGGTACCTGCCATCGATTCTTACAGCATTCATGCCTATCCCAATCCTTTTAGTACTTACACAAATATTAGGATTTTACTCGAGGCTTATGCCGGCAAAAATTGTATCGCTACAGCTAGCCTCAAAATCTATAACCTCAAAGGTCAACTGGTTAAAAAGATCCCTGTAAGACCTATGACTGATGAGCAGGTTCTAAATTGGGATACTCGTGATGCAGATGGTCGCCTTTGTGGCAATGGCATCTACCTTCTGAGGCTGGAGTGTGATGGTATGCCATTGGAAACGAAGAAAATAAGCTTAATCAAATAGGAGAAACGAATGAAAGTACACATCTATCTATCTTTGCTCTCTGTTCTCATGCTGAGTGCCTGTACACATCTGGACAATTGCTTCCTGCGCAGTGCGGAGCCTTTACCAAAAGGTAAGGCTCGTGGAACGGCATCCTTATCTTCCAGCTATTCATACGCTCCTGCCTTGAATTTTGAACCGGATAGTACACTGGGTTTGAATAGCCGACCACGGGAGGCAGAACTGGGCTTCCAATTGCCAGCAGGCGTAGATTTAGGCTTGGGTAATGGATTCCAGGTGGGAGGACAGCTGGCTCTTGCTTTGGCTGAAAGTCACTCCTGGCCATCACTCACCACTTCTTTCCGTGGCTATCTACAATATTCGCTTCCCATTCGAGATAGCTATTGGCTGGGCTTTGCCCCTGGGATACTGTATCATCAGGAAGATGTATCCCTCAAAGAGCAAGAGCCGTGGCCGTGGGGCCAGATAGATGAGCCAGGATACCTGCTTGAGCAGCGGGGAATAGGTGGAGAATTTCCCTTGACGATCAGTAGGGTAAAATACTCAAAGGATAAGAAAATCTCCCATAGCCTCACCTTCCGATATGGTATAATCAGGGTCAGTAGCAAGATAAATGAGTATCGATCTATATTTCATAATGACATTATCTATGATCAAGCAGATCAGAATATATCACGATACGCCGCCATCTATACCTGGCAATGGGAGAAGGGAATTGCAAATCTTTCCCTGGATCTGGGAATCGAATTCAGTGATAAAAAAGGTATGGTGGTGCCGGTAGTGGGCATCAAAAGATTATTCGATCTTCCTTGGGGAAACAAACCGACTTTTAAAGAATAAGAAGCTGGTAGCTAGCGAATGTAGTATTTTCAAGATTTATAATAGTGGCTATTTACATACAGCAAAGGTTCAAATTGCCCACATGGATTGATAGCCTGTGAATTGACCACCCATAGGCAGTTCTCCCGTGAAGCAGTTTATGTGCGTTTGAATACAGAGACAGTCAATGAGCTAATCTAACAAGGGGGCTCTCAAACTGCGGACTAATAACTCTATGCCATCAGAATATTTATCTGACACTATGGGTGTTATATGGGTGTTATCTAATGGTAAACAGATGGTACTGTCATTCTTTAGAGGGCAGCCTGATACTCAATATCACTTATCAGGAGCGGATAGTACTCTGCGGGAAGAAGGCAGGCTTTCTTTGACCAATTGCCAGCGAAATTTACTGAAACAATGTCCAAGTGGTTTTCTTCAATTGCTTTTCAGATCTTCTTTTCTCTCATCGACTTATCCATTTTGTCCAAGTGATCGCTATTTGCAGATTTCAGTGAGGATTTGTACCAAGTATCGATAAAAGAAGGGTGCGCTGGCAGACGAAGATCAGGCTGGGTAAGTAAATGAGAGAACGCCTACACGGAAAGTCTTGACAGAATCGGGCTATTTGGCAAAAAGGGCAAATACTCTGATCAGTGAGGATTAAATGCTAAATAGTGAAAGATATACTTATATGGCATCTGTTATGAAGGCCATGGCGCATCCCACCCGCTTGTTCATTGTGGATGAATTGGATAAGGGGGCAAAGAGCGTTAGCGAACTTACGGAAATGGTAGGCATCGATATCTCCACGATATCCCGCCATCTGGCGATACTAAAGAATGCCGGCATCGTTACAGCCACAAAAATCAACAATCAGATGATCTATCGTCTGCTCTGCCCCTGCGTGTTGGATATGTATAAATGCGTAGTAAAGATAAGGGAACAGGGTGTCTAGGATGAAAGTAAACTGGAAAGAAGTAAGATTATTGGGGCTAATGCTGGCAGTCTTTCTAGCGGCGTATTTTATTCCCTTCGAGGGAAGCCGTTTCCAGGGCGGAGTTTTGGAAGCCTTTTATATGCTTCAAGAATATGCTCGCTTGCATGTGTTGCTGTGTCTGATCCCTGCCTTGTTTATTGCTGGCGCAGTGAGTGTATTTATCAGCAGTGCCAGCGTGATGAAGTATCTGGGGCCCGCTGCCAGGAAGGTGGTTGCTTATGCCGTTGCATCGGTATCCGGAGCTATATTAGCAGTGTGTTCCTGCACCATTTTACCGCTCTTTAGCGGGATTTACAAACGAGGCGCAGGCTTGGGTCCGGCAATTGCTTTCCTGTATTCCGGCCCGGCTATAAACATCCTCGCCATCGTGATGACCGCTCGCATTCTGGGATTGCAGATTGGCATTGCACGTGCTGTAGGAGCGATATCCTTCAGCGTTATCATCGGGCTCATTATGCAGTTGTGGTTCCGCAAGGAAGAGGGAGAACGCCAAAAAACCGCTGCTGGATTTAACGGTGGAGACGACACGCGTCCGATGTGGAAAACTATAATCTTTTTTGCTTTGATGATCCTGATCCTGATCTTCTTGAACTGGGCGAAACCAAACAGTGCTACTGCATCAGGATTTGTGGTGTGGGCATATTCGATGAAGTGGATTATTTCGGCTGTATTGGCTTTTTTGATGGGCTTGATCCTGCATTTGTATTATGGCTTCAACATGTGGAAAGTACTGATTACGACCATAGCTGTTGTGATTGCCGGATTGGTGTTTCCGCAGCAACCGCATATTGCTTTTGTTACCGCCATAGTTTTATTCAGTTTCTTCCTGGCCACAGAGAAGGGCGAATTGAAGGACTGGCTGGGCTCCACCTGGGATTTTGCCAAGTTGATCATTCCTTTGCTTTTCCTTGGTGTAATGATAGCCGGGGCGCTCTTGGGACGTCCTGGTTTTGAAGCCTGGATTCCTTCACGATGGATTGAAGAGGCAGTGGGGGGAAACTCATTATGGGCAAATCTCTTTGCCTCCATTTCCGGAGCTTTCATGTATTTTGCTACGCTCACCGAAGTGCCGATCCTGCAAGGCCTTTTGGGAAGCGGTATGGGTAAGGGTCCGGCTCTGGCTCTTCTGCTCTCTGGCCCGGCACTATCACTTCCCAGTATGTTAGTGATCAATACCGTATTGGGCGTTAAAAAGACCGCTGTATTCATTTTCTTGGTGGTAATCATGTCCACCATTACAGGATACCTCTTCGGAGTATTTTTTGCATGATAGTGCAGTTTTGCTCTTGCCTGAGGACTGCACAATATGCCCGTCCCACGGCATTAGTAAGAGTGTGCCCCATCAATATAGAACATAAAAACAGGAGTAAAAGATGATTATCAAAATTTTGGGAACCGGTTGCCCCAAATGCAAGAAACTGGAAGAAAACGCCCGCCAGGCGATCAATGAAGCAGGTATTGAAGCTTCCATAGAGAAAGTAACTGATCTGGACAAAATCATGGACTATGGTGTGATGATCACACCGGCCTTGGTGATAGACGGAAAAGTGGTGGCCAGCGGCAAGTTGCTCTCCACCTCAGACATTATCGCCTTGCTCAAGTGAGCGAGAAGCCAAAGCTCCGATCCGTAACCGAGCTCTCCGAAGCTCCGACTTAGTAACGGAGCTTTCCGATCCTCCGAAAACCGTAGCAGCTATGTGTTGCTATACCATCCCACAACAGGGCTCCTCGAATTTGGGTGTACATATCCAGCGAAATAGTGATTTATCACTTGACTTCTCAAAGGCATCTGTAATCAATGTAAGAATGTATGGAGTACTACATGAAAATGATTTTGATATTATTTGTTTTGATTACTATTGCAGGTGGCCTTTGTATGGCCAAAGAAGCCGAGCCAGTCCCTCGTGAAGCTAAGCTGCCGGAGATGATGATGGCCGGAGTGGCGATTGTTGACAGCACGGAAACAGAATCCTACATGAAGCTTTGGGAGGAGTTCTTCCGGATCAATGAACAGATCACAGAAGCTATTGGTGATGCCTACTACGGTATAAACTTCATGACCAAGAATGCAGAAGGTAAAGATGCCTGGGGCTATATGGTGGCAACTCAGGTAAAAAGCCTGGATAAGCTTCCCGAAGGGCTGATATCCCGTATTATCCCTGCCTGTGATTACATCGTCTTTGAGCATCATGGTCCCGTAGAAAAGGTCAGTAAACTCTATGAATACATTTACGGTACCTATAGTCATAACGGCAAACACAAATTCCTGTATGCAGACTCCCTGGAACGTTATGACCATCGCTTCAAGGATGGTTCTGAAGATTCCATAATGGAGATCTGGATTCCCGTGCAAAGCGGGAAGTAAGTTTACACTACTTTCTGCCTGCGAATAGTCTATTTGACCCATCACACGTTTAGGGAATGCAATAAAACAACGCAAGTGAGATCATACTTGCTGCAATCAAGGAGTTATCATGAAGAGAGCGCTTATACTCATCTGCACTTTGGCAATAATCCTGGGACTTTGTTCCTGCACCGTTAGTTGCGATGTACAGGGTAAAACGATGGTAGATGGTGTTGAATTGGATTACGAAAACAACACAGAGGTACTGCAAAGCTACAATATCGGCCACATGGAGATTGATGTTGGCTCCGGTGATGTAGCAGTTAATGGCGTTTCAGACGCACAGGTGAATTTGAAAGTAAGCTACAGGGAATATGAACCCGGAGACGCACGAATACTCTTTAAAAATGGCAAACTCAGCTACGAAACAAAGTCTGGCAAACCGGCTTTGATAACCGGGGTAACCGGTACGATACCGCAAAACATAGCTCTGAGCATCGATACCGGCAGCGGGAATGTAGCCGTCTCAGATATGCGGGAAAACAAGGAACTGGAGTTGGATACCGGCAGTGGTAAGGTAGTGGTAAGCAATTGTATGATAAGCGTGTTTGATGCGGACACTGGTAGCGGAGATGTCCATATACTGGACAGCTCAATCACAGATTTCAAAGCAGACACGGGCAGCGGAGAAATAAACATCGTAAATAGCCGCATAAAAGATGCAGAGATTGAAACCGGCAGCGGAGACATCAGATTGACCGATAGTGAGATACTTACCAGAAGGTTTGAAATCGGATTCGGTGAAGTAATAGAGCATTCCCCTTCAGATTAAACCCGGATAGTGCGAATGGAGTTCATTTGACCTTATATATCTTATTGTATACCTATATGTTATATGGTCAAATGGACTTCAATAGCTGGGGCGGATTCTATGCATTGCCCGATTCCAAGACACCCCTGAACTTATTTTAACAGAGATAGATAACATAGGTGGTTTGCTATTCCAGCACATTGATACCGCTACCAAACGGTTCAAGAGCTTCATTCCTCCTCTGGTTTATCGATACTTGAACCTGATATCATCGGGTTATCATCGAGTGAGCACAGGATGATAACGGCTTGATATCTGCTTCGGCACTGTATCAAACATAGGGAAAGAAGAAATGATTCAAAAACTCCCTTCGGTCGTTGTGGCAATTTGGATATTTCGTACCTACTGAGCCACTTGTTCCGAGATCGAGAGCCAGTAAAGCACTCCCCTGTATGCTGACAAATCAGGATGCATAAAGATGAGACATTTTTTGGAGTTGACAAAAATCAACCTTGCATATGCTTGAAAAAATAGAATATACCGCTGTGAGGGATACGTGAAACAGGCAATAGATGATATCCGTAGACTCTTTGCTGATAACTGTAAAAATGGCTCTAAGCAGTCGGAAATCTGCATTCTCTATGTAATCAGCTAAGTTTGCATCACGAGGGAGATGGCTTTCCAGATATGGCAGATATTCTGTATCCATGAGGTCAGTTTCATAAACTTCATGGATAAATGAAGACATCTCTGGTGAGTAGTTCACGTATGGGAAAACTTGTGGCTTGTACACCCAGGTTCCCACTTCATCTCTGCCAGTGGAGAAGTAGTCGATGTAGCTTAGAACCTTGTCATATTGATGCATTCACTCTCCCATCAAATAGTTATTTACTCAATTCTGCAAATATTTATGCACGGCTCTCATTGTCAATAGCAATCACATTCCCGTCAATTCTTAACCACCTCTATGCGGGTATCTGCGGAGAGAAACGGAATTTAACGATTGACAAATCGGAAGGGTTCTGTGAAGTATGAAATCAGATCAAAAAGGTATGGGTGTAGTGCTTTGCAGAAAGGCCTAATCCCATGCCAATATAGCTCTTAAGGAGAGACAATGGATCATCTGCAGGACAGGTGGCTGTCCATCAAAGAGATATGTGCTTACCTCGGGGTGAGTGATGACACGGTGTATCGGTGGATAAAATTTCACGATATGCCAACCCACAAGATGGGGAGATTGTGGAAATTCAAGATTAACGAGATTGATGAGTGGGTCAAAGCTGGCGGAGCAAACCTAAAAGCCATTAAAACAAGATCGAAAAGCTAAGCGCTGCATTAAACACCTCTCAAAATCATCATAAACCTCATTTCTGTGACACACCATCTAAAAGTGAACTTAAGTAACAAATCGCTTGGCGAAAACCAAGAGAATGATACAACCTTAACTGAAAGCCAGCTTTCGCCACCGACAATGAAAGCCGAGGGGATAGGATTGCAGACGTCTCGTCTGCAGAAGCAGCGCAGCTGCTTACTTTTCTCAGCCTGCGGCCTCGCTCGACACGAGGACATGTCGAATCCTATGGGCTTTCGTGTAAACACCGGAGTATTAGTAAATGGCTCATAAACTATCTTTATCGTGGCTGGAACGCTTTCTGGAAGAGGCATGTGAATCCCTGCGGGGAAACATGGATGCCTCGGAATTCAAGGAATACGTGATCGCCATGCTTTTCCTGAAACGGGTGAATGACCTGTTCAATATCGAAAGAATCAATCGCAAGGCTGCTCTTGAGAAAAAGGGAGTAAGCGGCGAGGCACTGGAAGCAGGTTTGGAAAGCGAAGCCAGCTACAAGTTCTTTGTGCCCAAACGTGCCAGATGGGAGAATATACGGCACCTGAAGAAAGAGATCGGAGACGAACTCAAGAAAGCCTTCGAAGCGCTTGAGGACAGCAATAGCGATACTCTGGAAGGTGTGCTAAAGCCCATCGACTTCAACAAGACCTTCGGCAAGAACAATAAACGCATCACCGATAAAGACCTGGTGGAGATCATTACCCATTTTGATAAGGTTGTCCTCACCGATGATAATCTGGAGTTTCCCGATCTCTTGGGTTCTGCCTATGAATACCTGATCAAATACTTTGCCGATAGCGCAGGCAAGAAGGGCGGAGAATTCTATACTCCCAGAACCGTGGTAAAGCTCTTGGTCAATATCCTCGATCCCGCTCAGGATGCTGAGATTTGCGATCCGGCAGTCGGTTCCGGGGGCATGCTGATAGAAGCATACAATTACGTAGAGAGCAAATACGGCACTGCCAGAAACATGACTCTCTATGGACAGGAAAAGAACGGCACCACCTGGGGTTTGTGTAAGCTCAATATGCTCTTTCACAATATCCTGGATGCTCAGATCGAGAACGGTGACACCTTGATGGAGCCCAAGCATGTGGAAGGCGGTGAATTGAAACGCTTTGACATCGTGATCGCCAATCCTCCTTTCTCCCAAAACTACTCCACCGACGGAATGAAGTTCAAGGAGCGTTACCGCTATTGGATGCCAGTGAAAGGCAAGGCTGATTTCATGTTCGTCCAGCATATGTTCAGCACTCTGAAATCCACAGGACGCCTGGCTGTGATCATGCCCCATGGTGTTCTCTTCCGGGGTGGAGAAGAACGCAGAATGCGGGAATGGCTGATCAAAGAAGGATATCTGGAAGCCATCATTGGCCTGCCTCCTGCGCTCTTCTACGGAACCGGTATTCCTGCCTGCATTCTGATCATCAATAGAACCGGAGCTTCCACCCGCAAAGAAGTGCTATTCATCAATGCCGATCATGAGTATAAAGTTGGTAAGGTGCAGAATATCCTGCGTCCGGAAGACATAGAAAAGATCACCTACGTATATCGAAACAAGCGGGAACTTGCTGCCTACAGCAGAAAAGTAAGCCATGCGGAATTGGAAGCTGAAGAATTCAATTGCAACATCAGAAGATATGTGGGCAATAGCCCTCCGGCAGAGCCTCATGACGTAACAGCGCATCTGCAAGGCGGTATCCCAGTAGCGGAAGTAGAAGCTCTAAAACACTATTGGGATAACTACCCTGGTATCCGAGAGCAGCTTTTTACCAATGATAGAGACAACTATCTGAAGTTTGCTACAATCATCAGTGACAAGGAAGCGATCAAAGGCTATTTGGATGAAGCTGATGCGATAAACCGCAAACATGAGACATACATGAGCACTTTGAAACTATGGTGGGATGAGCACCAACCCAAACTGGAAGCCCTTCCCAAGCAGCGAAATGTTTATGACCTCTATCATGCTTTCTCAGCCACGATCACCGCTAAGATCGGCTCTCTCGGCATTCTGGACGAGTTTAAATGCCGGGGTGCCTTTGCAGGATTCTGGAGCGATATCTTCAATGACCTGCGCAGCGTAGCAGCCAGTGGCTGGAATGCTGAACTGATACCCGATGAGGAGATCTTGCGGAGCCAGTTTCCAGAGGTAATCAAAGAGCTTAACGAATGCGAAGCCCGTAGAGATGAACTGGAAGCCCTATTTGCGGAAGTGAACGAGCTGGAAGAGGGTACCTGGACTGAAGATGAATACGAGATCTTCCCCAAAGATGAATTGGCAACAGTGAAGGCAGGCATCAAAGACCTAGGTGCAGAGCTAAAGGAGATCTGCAAGGACATCAAAAATAAAGAGAAGCAGATTAAAGCACTGAAGAAAAGCGGAGAATCCTATACAGCTATCGAGCTTGAGATCAAGAGACTCGCTCCCCGTGAAACGGAACTTACTAAGAATATTGAAGAGCAAGAAAAGCGGATTGCCAAACATCTGGAGATGGAAAAGGAACTAAAGGAAAACCGCAAGAAGATCAAAGAGATCACAGACCTGAAAGAGCAACTTGTGGAGCAGGCAAGAAGCAAGATCAGCGAAGCAGAAGCTAAAGAACTGATCCTGGCACGTTGGGAAAAAACTCTCTACGCTAAAGTGAATGATTACCTGATCCAGTACAGCAGACAGTTTCGGTCAGCCCTGGAAAGCTTGTGGGAGAAGTATGATCAGCCCTTGCATATTGTCCTGAAAGAAAGAGATACAGCAGCCTCTGAATTGGCAGATTATCTTAAGGAACTTGGGTATGAGTGAGTGGAAAAAGGGTAGCTTAGGCCAATTAGCTGAAATTGTTAAAGGCGATCAAGTTAACTCTGATACATTAGATCAAACTGGGAAATATCCAGTCATAAACGGGGGTACCGAACCATCGGGGTATCTCGATAGATGGAACCGAGAAAGTGGATCAATCACAATAAGCGAGGGTGGGAATTCATGTGGATTTGTTTCTTTGATGAGACAGAGATTTTGGAGCGGAGGTCACTGTTATACATTGAGAAACGTACGGATATACAATACATATTTGTATCATTTTCTGAAATACACTCAGCAAGATATAATGAAACTTAGGGTGGGAAGTGGATTACCAAACATTCAAAGAAAAGATATATCAGAGCATGAAATATACTATCCCACTGATAACAACGAACAAGTTGAAATAGCAGGCTTCCTCAGCACAATTGACGAAGTGATAGAAAAGACCGAAGCTGCGATTGAAAAGTACAAAGCAATCAAAGCAGGGATGATGCAGGATTTGTTCACCCGTGGCATCGATGTGAAAACTGGAAAGCTGAGACCATCATTTAAAGAAGCCCCGGAGCTTTACAAAGAGACTGAACTGGGCTGGATACCCAAGGAATGGGAAGTTTGTACCATCAAGGAAGCATGCCTCGAGTTTGTAAACGGCGGAACACCATCAACAAAGAACGCAGCAAACTGGGTTGGAACCATACCCTGGATCACTGGGGCTGATTTTCTGGATACTTTCGAAGTTGGAGTTGTTAGAAGACAAATCAACGAAGAAGCTTTGCGAAACTCCTCAAGCCACCTTATTAGAAAGGGGAACATCCTTCTTGTAACCAGAACAGGAGTCGGAAAACTGGCTATTGCTCCATTTGATGTTGCGATTAGCCAGGACATCACTGGGATTATCCTTGACCCCAGCACATACTGCGTTGAGTTCTTTTATTACTATCTACAAATACTGGTAGAGAACTTCAAGAAGATCAATCAGGGAACCTCAATCAATGGAATTATCCGGAGTGACCTGGAGGCTACTACGATAGTAAAACCACCAATTGAAGAGCAGAAGCAAATAGCAGATGTCCTCAAGACATTGGACGTAGCTCTGAAGAATGAGCAAAGAGATTTGAATAAATATCGTGATCTAAAGCAGGGTCTCATGGCTGACCTATTGACTGGCAAAGTACGAGTAAAAATCAACGAAGATATATTGGAGAACAGCTAATGTCAAAAATCGAGAATCACAAGTACACAATCTACCAGGCGTTTAATGAGTGTTTTTACAATGT
Source organism: Candidatus Cloacimonadota bacterium (assembly GCA_028706475.1). Classification (NCBI taxonomy): domain Bacteria; kingdom Pseudomonadati; phylum Candidatus Cloacimonadota; species Candidatus Cloacimonadota bacterium. The sequence goes on along the minus strand of JAQWBI010000032.1, from coordinate 9,053 downwards.
CCCAGATTATCAGAGGGAGTACGTGTGGCAGGAGAAAGAAGTAGTCCGACTGCTGGATGATATTGTTGATGAGATGGATGGAAACAGCAAAACGGAATACTTTGTAGGGACAGTAATCGTAACACCGAGGGGATCAGTTAACCAATATGATGTCATAGACGGTCAGCAACGACTCACAACTTTCTATCTGATCCTGTGTGCCATGAAAGCACTCTTTGATCAGCGAGAAGAGGAAAACGAGATCAACAGCCTGTTATCCTCAAGTAAAGTATTGGATACGGGAAAAACAAAGAAAATCCTTAAGCTCGAACCAAAGTATGATGGTGCATTTGAGATCATACAGTGTATCATCAAAGTAAACGGGGATTCCTTAACAACAACAAAGGCAATCAAGGCATCGGGAGTAAACACCTATGGTGCACTGAAGAATATCGTGAATGCCTATGTGACAATATATGACTACTTAAATGACAACTTTGCCAAGACGGATGAACTGTTCAAATTCTGGGCATATCTCGCCAACCATGTCGTGTTTATTCAGATATCCACTGAGATAAGCAGCGCATTGAAGATCTTTGAGACGATAAACGAAAGAGGTATTGGGCTTAATCCCATGGACTTGATGAAGAATCTGATCTTCCGGCAAGCCGATGCAGAAGAATTTTCCAAACTCAAAGATGAATGGAAGAAGATCACCAAGCCACTGGAGGAAAGACAGGAAAAGCCGCTGCGGTTTCTACGCTATTATCTGATGTCGAACTATCCTATAGACAACAGTAGAAAAGACAACATCCTCAGGGAAGATGAGATTTATGATTGGCTGGTGGATGAGAATAATGCCAATCTATGTGGTTACAGGAAAGATCCTTTTGCTTTTGTAAAACATCTGATAGACAACCTGAATTGCTATTTGGCATACATCAATGGCAAGGATAAAGATGGCAAGGAGAACGTTTATACAGACAACCTGAGAATGCTCTGCGGAGGTGCCTTCAGCTTGCACTATATTCTCATGCTGGCGGTAAGATCGCTGCCAACTGATCTATTCAATCACTTCGTGAAAAAGCTTGAGATCTTCTTATTCTACTACATCTTTACGAAAACACCCACTAAGGAATTGGAAAGATACTTCGCTCAATGGGTGGGAGAACTACGAGATATCACCAAACTCACCGATCCAGATTTGCAGAAAACAGCTTTAGATGAGTTTATTGATAAGCATTTTGTTCCCAATGTGCAAGCCAAACAAACTGAGCTCCAGGCATTCTTGGGTAATTACACATTGGGGACGCTCCAATATTACAGAACCAAGTATTTCCTCGCCAAAATCGCACAATATATTGAGCAACAATTCACTGGAGTCAATGATAAAAGATCTCTCAGAGACTTCTCTGGTTTCGAGATCGAGCATATACTACCCGATAATCCTGAGGATTGGTTAAGAACAGAATTTGTGAATGGGAATCCCAATAGTGATTATGACTTATGCAAGACCAAACTTGGCAACTTAACTCTACTTGAGAAGACGGCAAACATTGTGGCGAGTAACTCACGATACTTAGACAAGTGCTCTCAATACAGAGTCAGCGGTATCTACTTAACCCGCAGTCTGGTGGAAATGCCGACTATTGGAAATCAATCCTCTGTGAATAGGATCAATCAATACCTGAAGGTGTTTCCTGATTGGAATGCCGCCGCTATCGATGAACGGCAGCAATTGCTGATCAACCTGGCTTTAGAGGTTTGGAAGATCTAAACTTGGGAGGGATAATGTCTGAATACACCAATGTCGAACGCCCCTTTCTGGATAAGCTGAGTCAGCTTGGTTGGGAAGTGATTGATCAGGGGACCGGATTTACTCCCTTTGATCCCAGTATCAGCAGAAGAGCTTCTTTCAGGGAAGTGATCCTGGAGCAGGAGTTCAAGAGTGCTTTAAGGCGGATCAATCTTACTGATGACGGGAGAAGCTGGCTTACAGACAAACAGCTTGATTCCATTTTCTCTGAGCTAACCTGGCATCCCGGCATTGGACTGCTAAAGGCAAATCAGGTGGTATATGAACTGCTGACCAAGAATACCACGGTTGATGTGAATGAGCTTACCGGAGAGCAGAATCCCAAGGTACGCTTGATCGATTATGCCAATCCGGAACGAAATAGCTTCATTGCCATTAATCAGTTCAAGATCGAGACTCCCGGTGCCAGCAGACAGGCGATTGTGCCGGATATCGTGCTCTTCATCAATGGCTTGCCAATCATTGTAGTGGAATGCAAAGATATGGATGTGGCACAACCTCTGAGCGAAGCATTTATCCAGCTAAACCGCTATGCAAACCTGAGAGTGGATGATTATGGCATCAAAGAGGGTGAGGAGAAGCTGTTTCACAGTAATCTCTTCAGCATTGTGACCCATGGCTCTGAAGCCAGATTTGGCACGATAAGCGGGGAGTTTGACCACTTCCTGAACTGGAAAGACATCTTTCCTGAGGAGTATAAGACTATCCAGGTCTCACCGGATGAAGAGCGTCAGGAAGTGATGATCCACGGGATGCTGAATAAAGCCATTCTGCTGGATATCCTGAAGAACTTCACGATCTTCATGGAGATCAAGAAGGGCGAACTGGTAAAGATAGTAAGCCGCTATCAGCAATACCGGGCAGTGGGCAAGATATTGCAGCGCTTGCGGATGGGAAAAACTCCCTTTGAACGCAGCGGAGTGATCTGGCATACCCAAGGCTCCGGTAAATCTCTGACGATGGTATTTCTGATTAAGAAGCTCAGAGATACCGAAGACTTGAAGGATTACAAGATCATCATGGTGAATGATCGTCTGGATTTGGAAGATCAGCTATCCAACACTGCAGGTTACAGTGGCGAAAGCGTTACCATGATACAGCATAAGCGAGACCTTGATAAGCTGAAGAACACCAGTTCAAACCTCAATATGGTGATGTTGCATAAATTCCTGATCAACAATGCCATCTCGGCTCAATCTCTGCTGGCAGCAGGAGTGATTCCACGTTATGAAGAATTTCCGGAGCTGAATACCAGCGAGAGAATCCTGCTCTTGATAGACGAAGCGCATCAGGATCAGGGTGGTGAAATGGGAGATAACCTCTTCCTGGCTTTTCCGAATGCAGTGAAGATCGCATTTACAGGAACACCTCTGCTCACGGAAAGGCATAAACAGAAGACGCATGAACGCTTCGGCAATTTCATTGATGTTTACAAGATGAACGACTCCGTGGCAGACAGAGCTACGGTTGATATCCTCTACATCGGCAGAACCAGTCAGGACAGGCTTACGGATGCGGAGCTCTTCAAGAAAGAATTTGAAGATATGTTCCGGGAGAGATCGGAAGAAGAACGCCTGGAGATTCAAAAACGCTATGGCACGGAGATGGCATATCTGGAATCCAAGGAGAGGATCAAAGCCATCTCGGAAGATATCATGGCTCACTATACGCAGGAAATCCTCCCAAACGGCCTTAAGGGGCAGGTGGTGGCGAGTTCTATCGTAGCTGCATGCCGGTATAAGTATGAGCTGGAAAATGCGCTAAAAGGGCTGATTTTGGGTGAAGAGGCAAAACCGGAAGCTGAGCGGGATGAAGAACTGCTGAAGCAGATGAGATTTGTCAAAATCTGTGCGGTGGTAACCATGATGGACAACAATGAGCCGGGTTATGTATCTCTGGCTCGCAGACAAGCTCTGGATATGGATGCGGTGGAGAGCTTTAAGAAGGACTTTGATTATAACAAACCTGAGAGTGGAGTAGCTATCCTCTGCGTTTGTGACAGGCTGCTGATGGGTTTTGATGCTCCGATTGAGCAGGTGATGTATCTTGATAAGAACCTGAGAGAACACAAGCTGATGCAGGCAATTGCCAGGGTTAATCGTACCAAGGTAATGAAATCCGGCTATGTGAAAGAGCATGGCATTGTGGTGGATTATTTTGGCGTGGCATCGCATCTGAAAGAGGCTTTGGCAATCTTTACCGATACAGATGTGCAAGAACTTGAAGACCTGAGCGCTTATTTCAGAGGCTTGGACAAGGAGATTCCGGTCTTGGAATCCCGCTATAGAAGATTGATCCACCTCTTTGAAGAAAAAGGCGTCATCAGGATCGAAGCCTTTATCAAACAGAAGATCGAAGATAGAGATGAGGAATGGGAACTGGTGGAGAACTGCTTGCAGCTTGGTGCAGATATGAAGTTCCGGGCACAGTTCGATACATATATCAAAGCATTCTTTGATAGCCTGGAACTGCTCTTTAATGCATCCCTGGCAAGGGATTATTATGTCCCGGCTAAGCGACTGGGCTATATCCTGATGAGGATGCGCAACCGTTATCATGATGGCACCCTTGATCTGAAATGGGCAGGGGCAAAGGTTCGCAAGCTGATAGACAAGTATCTGATCTCAGAAGGTATCAATCCTAAGATTGCTCCGGTGAAGCTGCTCTCGGATGACTTTCCCAAAACACTAAATGATCATAACAAAACCGGAAAAGCCAAAGCATCCGAGATGGAACACGCCATCCGCTGGCACATCAAAGTGAACATGGAAAAAGACCCGGCACTTTATACCGGTTTCCACGAGCGGCTGCAGAGAATTCTTGATTCTTACAAAGAGCACTGGGATAGGATTATCGAAGAGCTTACCAAGCTGAGAGAAGAGATCGGAGAAGGTCGCAAGGCAGAGGACAGCATCGTTGATGCTCCGATTGCGCCATACTTGGAGCTTATGCTGATGGAGGCGGGAATTGATAAGGGCGACACCGATACTGCTGTAGAGGCTGCAAAGATCTCTGAATTCATCTATGCCAGAATCAAGGAATCAATCTCCATACCCAATTTCTGGCAGAAGCCCAATGAACGCAGAAGGCTGGAAGGCGATATCAGGGACGAGCTTGAATATTGCACCATAGAACCCCTCAAAGCAGTTGCAGCCAAGCTGACAGCGGAACTGATCAGTCTGGCACATAAACGGGAAGCCGAGGTGAAGGGCTCATGAGTCTGGATTACAAAGTAGTAATCAAACATAGCAAGCGCAAGACAGCATCAATCTATATCGAAAGGGATAGCTCTATTACGGTGATCGTTCCCGATGGAACTACTGACCTTGAAGTGCAAAACCTCCTCAAGCAAAACGAATATAAGATATACAAATATCAGACAAAGCGGGCATTGCTGAATGAGAAAGCCATCAAACGGGAATTGGTGAACGGGCAATCCTTCCTGTATCTGGGTAGAAACTACTATCTGCAATATAGTGACGAGGTGGATGGCATCCAATTCAAAGGCAGGCACTTTTATGCTCCTGAGGGCTCTGAGGACAAGCTGAAGGGAATGTTCAAGGAATTCTATAGACAGCGGGGTAAGAAATTCATAGAACCGCGTGTATATCGCTTTGCTGAGATGATGGGATTGAAAGTGGAAGCTGTATCCATCATAGATCTCAAAAACAGATGGGCATCGTGTTCAGTGCAGCGTCCCAAGGTGAACTTCAATTGGAAGATCATGATGGCACCCGTGAGTGTTATCAATTATCTGATAGTGCATGAATTAGCGCATTTCAAACATAAGAGGCACAGCAAGGACTTCTGGAATGAAGTGGATAAGATAGTCCCGGATTATCAGAAGCAGGTGCAGTGGCTGAAGGAATATGGGGCGGGGTTGGATGTGTAACGTTATTGAAATGAAGAGGTTTAGTATGGACATAATAACCATAGTGGTGTATTTGATAGGCGGTATTGGAATCGGATCTGTCATTACTACGATAATAACGACCATATCTCGGAAGAGAGAGATTATCAACGAGAGAGTTTATAAGGAAAAGAGGGGTGCTTATCTGGGGCTTCTCAGATCACTTCATCATGCAGGTGCTGAGCCATCTGAAAAGAATGCGAAAGAATATGCACTTTGGCAAACCCGGGTTCAGCTATTTGGGTCAAAGGAATCTGCAGATTTTGCACAGAAAATAGTTGATACTGCTCCTGGTTCTGGTGTTAGGCATTTGGCATTTGAAGGCTTGGTAAAGGCTATGAGAGATGACTTAAAAAATTGCAAGTGAATAACACAATGATTGAAATGACAATGGAGTAATATGCCTAAGAGACCAAGAACTCATAGTCTTGAAGATGAATCAAAAAACAAACTGAGATTATTACTGCCCGAAAGATGGGCGTTTAGGGAAAAGTATCTTGACTATGGGATTGACTGCGAAGTTGAGTTGATTGATGAGCTCCGTAACTTAACTGGTCTCATGTTCTATGTTCAACTCAAGGCAACCGATTCAAAACAAAGTAGGGACATCCATTCAGTCTCAATGAAAATTGAAACAATAAAATATTTCTATTCACTTGATATCCCTGTTCTGATCGTCCGATATTCTTCTCATAGAAACGAATTCTACTCGAAATGGTCTAGTTCAATTGATCTTTACTACTCAAAACCTGATTCTAAGTCAATCACTATCGGATTCAACGAAGTAGATAAATGGGATGGTGATACAGCAACAGCTATTGAAACCCGGCTTCGACTACTCCGGCAGTTTAAAAACGATCACATCAGATTGCCATACAGAACTAGCATAATCATAGATGCCAATGCAGCCCTGTCTTGTCCTACTTTACTGTATCTATCCCACATACAAAGCGAGATGCTTCGATTCAATAACATTGTAACTTTCCAAGACAGCTCTTCAGAATCGGTTGTTTTAGCCAAGATATTCGACGATGAACTAAATGTTGAAATCATCGGAATGGGAGGTATTGTATCACACTTTGATAAGTCTCAGTATGGTGATCTTGACGGAGCGAAGCGCATTGTTCCTTTGATTGTAAGAAGCATAGGAATATGGCTAATCCTAAATGCTTCGCCAGAAAGGGGCTATAAGATTCTAACTGACAACGGATTGTTAAGAGACACTATTGATATGCCGGTGATTTATGCTGTTTGTTTGCCTAAGCTTATGCGCAGTACAATCTACATCAGTTTATTGGATGAAATACACCAATCTTATCAAGGATCACTAAGCACAGATTTGATGCTATCAATACCTGTTGTTTTACGTGCGAGCGTGGTGGGTGATGATCATCGCGAAGAAGCATTAGCTGCCTTTTGGGAAAAAACACTAGTAGAAGTCAGTATGAGATGTGAAGATCAAGAAGTCGGAGCCTACGTTTACAGTTTGGGGAATCTTCTCAGAAGTCTTGGGCGATTCAAGGAAGCCTTTCATTCTTATTGGAAAGCTAAAAGGCTTGCTCCTCAGTACTTAGGAAGAGATTACTACTACAGAGAAATAGCTGGGGTCTTGTTTCATCTCAATAAGTTCGAACTATCTGCAAAGCTATATTTACAGGCTTTTGAGATTGGAAAAGATCCAAAAACAATAGCATTGCATGCAGATGCATTAATGTATGATGGGCAGTATAGAGAGGCACTCGGTAAATTCGATGATTTCTTAAGCATCTGTTCAAAGGATGATTTCTTAAGCATCTGTTCAAAGGATGATTTCAGCGTATCTGAGTGGATGTTAAAACGGTGTTGTTTAGACTACATGGTAAATGGTTGTTCAATTTCAAATCAAGTACGCCAACCACAAGCAGCGGAAAAACTTGCTTCCGACGGTAAGCCTAACATGGAGTCTCTTGAAAATGCAATTGAGGCAGATGCATTGTGCGGATTAGCTTGGTTTAACCTAGGGTGTTTGTTTAAGGATGAATCCTACTGGAATCATGCAGCTATGTGCTATCTAATATGTGGATTGCTTCAACCCCATGACATTGAAACTTGGATCGATACATTCTTTTGTTCGCTAAATGCTAAGCTTCCTTCTGAACACCTTCTACTCGTAGTATCACATGCCTACAAGATCAATAGAGACACATTTCTTACAGAATTGTATCAATGCTTGTATGCATCATTAGAACCCGAGTCCGCAAGCACAATGTCGGGAATGATTGAAACGGTTGTTAATGAAGTTAGAATCAAATTAAAACACCAAGAGCCTTTCATTGTCAGGTACGATGGAGAAACAGTATATTCTCAAAATTATGAATGATTATGTGAAGTGGATCACTTCGTTAGGACATAATCCCGGTATCTTTAACCCGACTTTACCACTTTAAATATGTACGTGCCTGTTCTGCAATCACATAAGATTTTCGTGGGGACTACATTTTTGTTGTTTTAGAGGTTTTATAACAGGGCTGGGGCTCATGTTGAGAGCCTTGTATATTTTCAGGTGGTAGGGTTCTGCCGAGCTGGTAATGCGCTCTATTCCTGTTGTTTTATCTCTACGTATAGCCGAGATACTCACTCTTCTGTGTGTAGACATCCTAGCTCTCACGGTATTCCAGGAGTCATTTATCCCATCCTGGCGTAATTGAAGACAGATTGAGTTGAGAAGATGGTAAGCCAATACCGCAATGAAGATATGAGCCTCTGCCCGCCGCTCTGTACTATGATAGATGGGACAGAAAGCAAGTTCGTGTTTGAGGCTACGAAAGGCGGCTTCTATCCGGTTCAACATCATATATGTATCCCATATTTGCTGCTCATCCCACTCGGAATTGCTGCTGCGCAACCAATATGAACCAGAGAAGCGATCATCTTCCTCTTCTTGCTTTACCTTGTGATACTCGATAGTAATCACAGTACCGTTGGTCTCGCTTACCTCAATATGATAGAACCTGCCTATTGCAGAATAACGTTCTCGGAGACGTCCGATCCGCTCCATGATCTTTTCGTAACTCTTGTTGCTGCGTTTTTTGCTAAGGCCGGCTATGATCTTTTCCAGATCATCTTCAAAGCGTCGGGAATAGCTATCTTGCATTGCTCTTTCTTTGCTTTCCATTTTCTGGCTGTGACAATAAAGTAGGAGCTCATCATCTGTTTTGAAGATTTGGGCTTGAACAAGATTGTAAAGACCATTGAACAATCCGACCCTGGTCAATGCTGAGATGTGTCAAGCGCCCGGCAGTGGGAATTATCAAATAAAAGTGGAAAATTTGGTCGATTTTGCCCTAAAACGCCCTTCTGGAGCCCTCA
>JAQWBI010000031.1 GCA_028706475.1 Candidatus Cloacimonadota bacterium | reverse complement strand
TATATTGTATCTATCTATATAATCTGGGAGTCAACTATGCTTTACATCCTACCAGATGGACAGTCAGTCGATTTATCCCGGATAGTGCGAATCTCATCTATTCGGGATTTTGGCAAGGACACTGACACGATCTCGTTGAGCAAGATTGGATTTACCATTCATCTTGATAAGCGGGAATACATTGAAGTATGCCGTCAGTACCATTTCTCGGATTGGGCACAGGTAAAGACAGATTTGGAAAAGGATCGCAAAGATCTGATTTCGAAGTGGGAAGCAGTAGGAAACAAGAGAAGTAGATAGAAAAGAGGCTGGAAGATATTTCCAGCCTCTCGTATATGGTGAATTAGAATTGTTGTTCTTCTGGGTTTATGGGGCTAAGCATCAGTGCATCTTCTCCGGCAAAATCCTGCCACAGTTCAAATACCTTTATGTAGTCTTCGCTAATAGTCTCCAATGTATCCATCCCCAAGATACTCATCAGAGGTTTGCTATCAAACTGCACATTGATACCCTCACGGGAGCTAGTTGCATCCACCAAGCGGATAGCGCCGGAGATGTTGCTCACTTCACGCATGTGGTCCATTGCTACATCAAGTCCACCCAAATCATCGATCAAGCCGTTTTTCTTGGCTTGTTCGCCAGTCCAAACCCGGCCTTGAGCCAAGGCATGCACTTCTTCATAACTTAGGTTCTTCCTGCCAGCATCTACTTTACTTACGAAGTCTTCATAAGTGTGCTCAATGTAGCTTTCAAGCATGTCTTTCTCGGCTTTAGTCCAAGGTCTGTACATCGAGCCCATATCGGCATTTTCACCCATTTTCACAGTGCCCCAATTTACTTTAATCTTTTTGAACATCTCGGTGGCATTGAAGGCCAGGCCGATAACTCCGATGGAGCCGGTGAGAGTGGCTGGGTCTGCTATGATGCGATCTGCCTTGGCTGATATATAATACCCGCCGCTGGCCGCTACGCCCGCCATGGAAACAACCACAGGCTTCTTGTTCTCGCTTTGAGCCAAACTGAGTTCACGCAGGATTATATCGGAAGCCTGAGCAGAGCCGCCACCGCTATCCACACGCAGGATGATCCCTTTGTACATATTGTTGTGTCTAGCTTTGCGAATCAGATCGACCGTGCTTTCATGAGCGATCTTCTGACCGGGTATGCCCTTACCCATCACGATGTTTCCGCTCGCGTAAATCACCGCAATGAGGTTCTCCTTGGGTTTGCTCCAATCGTAGGAACGGTAATCCGCCAAGTCTGTATCCTTGGTTGAGAAGCCAAAATCTTGTTTCAGAGTGTTGGTTAGCTCATCCTGATAGATGATGCCGTCGATCAAACCAGCGTCCAGAGCATCCTGCGGGATGAAGTAAGGACCTTCGTCCACCAAAGTCTGAACCGGTTTTTGCAGCTTATCTCCTCTGCCGAGGTTGATTTGGGTCAGCATTTGGTCGTAGATGTTTTGTAAGAGGGATTCATATACTTCACGCTCGGCATCGGTCATGTTGTTCTCGCTGAACATATTTCCGGCATTTTTGTATTTGTGACTGCGGAAATTGATTGCCTCGATACCAAGGCTGTTCAGAGCGTCTTTCAGATACGGACTGCTGATGGATAGACCACGGAGGTCCAGACTTCCCATGGGATTCAAGTAAATCTTGTCCGCAATGGCAGAAGCGAAGATGTATCCGCCATTGGAGATGTTGTCGTAATACACGCCAACCTTTTTACCACTAGCCCTGAAATCTTGGAAAAGGCCGACCAATTCCTGTTGCAGCCCAAATGAGGTAGCATAAGAGGGATTTATCAGTAGAATGCCGGAGATGGTGGGATCTTCCTGGGCTTTCTTTAGGGATGCGGCTATATCTTCGAAGCCTTGAGTGTTTTTATCGTAGATTTTGATGGGGCCAATCTTATACTTCGGAGCCTTGTAGGTTACTACAGAATTGCGAGCCTTCATCTGGTACCATTTCGATGTCTTCAAGCCGAGGAAGGGCTTAAAGCTCTCTTCGCTGAGGAAGGCATAGGCATAACCATAGTTGTCGTGTTCCTTGGCGCGAACCATGGAACCTACTTCGCTCTTGCCCAAGCCCAGGCTAAAGGAGAGCAGTGCGGTTTCTTCTTCCAGATTGTAGGTGGCGCCCAGTTTTACTCCGTCCAAAACCTGAGTATTGATGCCCAGAATTGGTTTCTTTATCTTGTAACCCTCTGTTTCCATATACGAGTAGTTTATGTCGGCAGAGAGTTCCAGACGGTAATCGGCCATCTGATCCACAAACACCAAAGGACGTACCGCCACACCTGCTCTATAAAAGGGTCTGTCGTGCATGGGGTTTTCCAGAGTAAAAGCCAAAGAACTGGAATCGTGGGGACGATAAGTGATTCCGGAGCGGAAGACACCATCTTCGAATCCACCATCTGCAAAGCGATAGTTCGTTCCCAGATAGAGGTTGGGAAGGATGTAAGCAGGCAAGGCTTCAAAGCCCGTAGCCAGTAAATGGTAATTCTTTCCGTGATCACGCTCGTAGGTATATGCCAGGTTATCGCCGTTCAGCATCAACCAATATCGTTTCTGAAAACGCTCCTTGTCGGCAAGATGAACTAAGCCGATGCCATTGGCATTGCCGGTTCCCAAAAGCGATGGATTGGAATAGGGGATAAAAAGGTTGTCAATACCAGCGATGGGAAATTCCTGCCAGCCTAGTTGCATATAGTCTGCATTTGCAATTGAATTGGCTGGATTCTGTGCGAAAGCTGACGTACTTGCCAGCAGGATGCTTAAAAGCATAAATGGGAGAAACGCACGTTTCATAGTCTACTCCTATAGTAGTATATTTCAAACTGCTTCCTAAACAAAAGTGATTATTTTGTACTATTCAAATCTGTCAACAGAATTAACAGAATCCTGATAAGTAAAGCATTGTAATTGGCTGACAAACTGTTTGGCCCAAAACTGAGTAGACCTGATATGAGGGATGGAATTCTGTTTAGCGTAGTCTTCCACCAGCGATTCCGGCTGAGGGAGAGGGAGATTGATGAGCGCCTTAAATGGCGGTAACACAGAGATATCGTCATCGGCATCCTGTCCCAGTCCGCTGGCGTTGATCAGCAGGTGGTACTCTGGGTAAGCATCATCTTTTATTCCTAGAGACTGTTGCAATTCTTCCACAGTTTTCTTGTTACGTCCCATAATCTGGATGTTCTGATAGCCCATTTGCAATAGTCGTTTGCCAAACAATCTGGCGCAATCTCCGCTGCCGTAGATCAGGATATTGTGATCCTTGAGTATCTTGAGCTCCCGCATAGATTCTTTCAAAGCGATAAGATCGCTATTAATGGGATAAACATAGATGTCGAGCTCTTGATGGTAGTAATTGTTTGCGTGCTTTTGCTTGGAAAACTGGATGGAGTTGATAACGTCCTTTCCGGTTTTAAAATACTCTGCCATAATGTGTTTGAATGGATTGGTGATCGCCATTCCCAATAAGGGGACTCTGGTAGCTACGAAATCCATTGCTTGCAGGGCTTCTTCCAGGTCGTTGGCGGGTATCGGGATGTATGCAGCGTTAAAATTCATTTTTGTCAACAGGGGATTGCCATGTATCACCGAACCGCTCTGTGATACTTTGTCGTTGCCCAGAATCAATAGTGCTGCTGAATCTTTTCCATAAACGGCATCTACCGTATAAACCAGATCTTTGTGTGTGGGTTGTCCGGCATACAGTGGTTCCTCCAAAGCTTCGTAAAAGCCTACAGAATTGAAGTAAAGGAAAAAGGAGCGTTGGAATAGTGCCCATTTGCCGCTTGCGTTGAAGATGATTTCACGGTCCTGATGCTCGGCAATCATTGCGGCTGTATCGATCAATTCTTGGAGAGTATCGGCCTCAAACACCAATTTGTAATATATGGCTGCCTGAGGATGCTTCAAAAAGCTCAAGATGGCGTCTCGGTCATAATGATCCAGATGCATGGACAGGATCAGTCGCGATGGATCAACTGTATCCGGAAATGCCTCTAATTGCTTTACATCCAGATCTATCATCGCTTTAGAAGACATCATCAGTTTAAGCAATTCCGGATCTAGTGGATCATTCTTACAACAAAGGATATTGTTCTCGTGAAAGACGGAGAAATCCGCTTCTTCCGGATGCGGATACAGATCCAGCCGATACTCCACAAAGAAGTCATTCTTGGGCTTTTTCTGTAGCTTGTGAGGGTGGTAGGCTATGCTTTCGATTATCATTTTGCACTTACCTTCAGGTTCAAATTTACTATCTGCAACACCAAGTCTGGATCGAGATCCAGCTCTTTGGCCCAGCACAGAGCTTTATCGATGATTTCACGTTCCCTCGCATAATCCTTCGGGGCTAGATTATGTCCTTTTTTGAACTGTTTTACCTGCTTTACAATCTCCCGGCGTCTCTTTAGAAGAATCAGGAGATCTTCGTCCAGTTTATCCAAGGCTTCGCGATACCCTGCCAAGTCTTGTGTAGCGGAGATTAGTCTTTGGTACTGAACTGCATCTGCCAGGCAGATGGTAAGCATGGCTTCGATAACCGGGATTACCCGCGGGATGTGGCAGTGATCGTGCCTGCCGCATAGTTTGATGGTGCTTTGGCGTCCCAGATGATCTATGGTTTCCTGCTCTTCGGATATCGATGAAACCGGGCGCAATACTACATCGAAACTGATCTCTGCACCGGTGCTGACGCCACCGAGGATGCCGCCATGATGATTGCTGACGCATTTACCCTGAATAAAGCGGTCGTTACACTGTGAACCGGGCATTACAGCGAGATCCAGACCATCTCCAAAGAGCACACCTCGCACTGTTCCAATGCTGAACATCGCTTTTGCTATGTTTGCCGAGAGCTTTTCGTAGATCGGGTCTCCCAGTCCGGCGGGGACATTTCGGGCAACAACGCGGACGATTCCGCCCAGGCTGTCACCTTCCAGCTTTGTCTGCTCCAGAAATTGCATAAGCTGGGGATAACTTTCCTGATCCGGCCAGTGAAATGCATTTTCCGGGCAAGTTCCATTCAGAGAAGCCTTTATGCTACCAATTTGGAGAGTGGTTGTCTCAATCGAAATGTCGGGTAACACATGGCGGAGCAGTTCAGCAGCCAGTACTCTGGCTACGGTTTCTCTGCCGGATGTTCTACCGCCACCGCGGTAGTCGAATATATGATATTTCTGCAGCCATGAATAGTCTGCATATCCGGGGCGGATAAGGTCTTTGAATGGCTCATAATCGATGCTGCGGGCATCTTTATTGTGGATCAGGATACAGAGGGGAGTGCCGGTGGTTTTGCCATTGAATACACCGCTGAGGATCTCAATCTCATCGGTTTCTATGCGGGTGGTTGAAGCATTCCCTTTGGGTGCTCTGCGTAGTAGAGCTTCGCGGATTCTGTCAAAAGGAAGCTCTTGATTTGCTATCGGGCTATCGAAAAGTATACCGATGGCGGGACCGTGAGATTCTCCAAAAGTAGTGATGCCAAATAAGCGGGATAGACTATTGGACGGCATCTTCAAACAGCTTGATTTGCGGTTTGAATTCTATGTAGAGCTCGTCCAGATGCCGCATCAATATATATTCGCGTTCCATTTGGATAATCTGAGCGGTGAGGCTGGATTTAATGTCCTCGAAAGGGATGGGAGCTTTGCATTTGCGATCTGTAAGCATCAGGATATGATATCCCTCAGGGCTGGCGAATGGCTGGCTGATCTCATCAATCTGCATGCTAAATGCTACGGCGTCGATTTCCGGAAAGAGCTTGCCACGAGGGAAATACCCCAAATCACCACAACAACGGTTTGAGGGGCAATCACTACAAGTGCGGCAGGCTTCGAAGAATTCTGCAGGACCAAAGATTCTGGAGCGGATTTCAGTGATGCGCCGCAAGGCATCTTCACCCTTGATAAGGATGTGTGAACAGCGTACCATCTCTTCGCTATAAAAGTTCTGAATCTGCTCGTCGTAGAGTTCCCTCAGCTTTGCTTCTTCGATGGGATGCTCGTCAGGGTAAAGAGTAGAGAGGTATTTGCGGATCAAGATGTTGCGGCGCAAAAGAGTTTCCATCTCCAGAGCGTCCATGCTTTGCAAATATCCGGGGGGCAATCCGAACGGCTCTTCTTCTTCAAGAAGCTCCATCATAGCGATGTCAAACTCCTCATCAGTGACCCTCATGCCTAGTTGATCTGCCTTGACCAGCAAAAGACAACGGTCTATCAGGCGTTTCAGGGCTTGCTTGCTCGTCCCACCCCAAGCGAGTTCCCGGGCAATATCACTATCTGTAATCTCGTGATTAACTATCTTGGCTATGATGTGCACCTGTTTCCTCTTTGTACCTCATGTATCGGGATTCTATCTCCCCGAGGACATCAGATAAACTAAAGCTTTGTAGTCCAATTGTCAAATCAAATCTGCATTTTCGATACCAGGTTAGTTGCCGTTTGGCATAGTTACGATGATGCTGAGCTACCAATTCGGTACAATCTGCCAGATCAGATTTCCCTTGAAAGAAGTCTTTGAACTCTTTGTAGCCTAAAGTCGCTAGACCTGGATCCTGCCAAGTGTAGCCATTGTGTAGCAAAGCTTCTATTTCAGAAAGCAACCCACAGCTCAGCATTTGCTCCGCTCTTTGGTTTATACGCTCATATAGCACGGCTCTGATAGGGGAGATCAGTATACGCAGGGTGTGGTACTTCAGTACCCGCTTCTGGAGCCGCCAGTGCTCTGTGATGTTCATCCCTGTCCCGATGTATATCTCCAAACCTCGTAGAATTCTTTGCGGATCTTTATCACTGATGCGTCCGGCAAACTCGGGATCGACCTCTTGCAATCGCTGATACAAGGCAGATACTCCGACGTTCTGCAACTCTGCCTTCAACTTTTCCCGGATATGGGGATCGATGGGGGGATGCATAAAGAGGCCTTCCAAAAGTGAGCGGATATACAGGCCGGTTCCTCCGCAGATAATGGGGATGTTATCCTCTAAAAGCATAGAGTCGATAATCTGTTCCGCTGCCTTCACAAAACAACCAGCGTTGTACCTTTCATTGGGATCAATGATACTTACAAGGTGATGCTTCACGCGGGACAGCTCTTCCGGGGAAGGCTTTGCCGTTCCGATGTTCATGTATCTATATACCTGACGCGAATCGCAGTTTATGATCTGAGTGTGCAGGGCTTCCGCGAGTTCTATGGCAAATGCCGTTTTACCCGCTGCGGTTGGCCCTTCAATGGTGATGATCATACTAGGCGCTTGAACTTCTTTTCAAAATCCGTGAGAGTCATCTTTACGATCAGAGGTCGTCCATGGGGGCAAAAGTATGGTACTCTGCAGGCAAAGAGGTTGTTTATGAGTGATAACATTTCCTTACGGGATAGCTTGGTGTTGGCCTTGATCGCAGCCTTGCAGGCGATGGATTTGGCTAGGGAGTCCCTGAAGTCGGAGTTCAGTTCTATTTCTGTTTCCAGTTGTTTCAGGATATCAATGAAGGTTTTGCCCCCTTGAAAATCACCCAATTCTGCGGGGATTTCCTCGATGACAATGGAATCTCCGCTAAACTTCTTGAGGATAAAACCGATCTTTTCCAACAGCTCCAGATTTGCATCCACCAGATCCCGGATATCGCTGGCTATATATGGCGGAATGTCGATCACCAGAGGAACAATCAGTTTCTGTCTTACAGCAGGAGCACCACCAGTGCGATGGATTAGCTTTTCGTAGATGATGCGCTCGTGAGCGGCATGTTGATCGATAATCACCAAGCCATCTTCTATCTGGACAAAGATATATGTGTTATGCAATTGCCAGGGGTTGATGTAGTCCTCTTCATTCTGAAGTAATAGCTTATAGGGAACGCTGTCGTTAGGTTGATCGATGAAAATTTCCTGTTGTTCCTGATCGCGATCTTTCTCGGGATTCACGATGGGGATCGAGCGGGGTAAAGGCTCCTCTTCATGTTTAAACAGGTCATCTTGAAACAGTTCGGCGTGTTCTTTCTTGTATTCTCCATATCGGGGAACCTGTACATTCTGCACAAAGATATCCCGCTCTAGGGAGCTGGGACGTTCCTGACTGAAGGGGATGTTGATGAACTTATTGCGTGCGGAAGCAAACTTGTCGTCTTCATAACGTCTTAGCGCTCTGGTGAGAGTCTCAAATATGAGGGAATGCACCCTTTGCTGTTCTCGAAAGCGTACTTCACTCTTGGTAGGAGAGACATTGACATCAATCTCCTGAGGGGGTACTTGGATAAACAAGATGTACGGCGGAGTGCTGCCTTTCATCCAAGCCCTGGTTTTCTGGATAAACGGTTGATAAGCGCTTTTAATGCTATGTTTCACTGTCTTGTCGTTTATGAACCTGCCATTGATGAATACATATTGAGCATCGATAAGCTTCTCGGAACGCTCTTCCAAACCAAAGATGTAACCATTCACGGAGTATTCGCCGGCACCGGAATCTATCTCGATAATGTCGTCGTCGAAAAAGCCCGAACCGAATACTTCAGCCATTCGCTTGTTACGGTCTTCCGAAGCGATGTAATTCAGCTTCTTCTTGCCATCGGCGATCAATTTGAAGTTGATCCGGGGATAGATAATTGCCTGATAGTGGAAGTACTTCTGGATATGACGCAGTTCCACTACATCGGTTCGCAGGAATTTACGGCGGGCGGGCAGGCTCTTGAACAGCCCTCTTACCCAGATGGTGGTTCCCGGATTGGACGATGTCTTGATCACATCCTTCAGTTTACCGTCGTTTATCTCCACTCTGAGGGCAACTTCCAGATTTCGGTTTCTGGTAAGCAGACAGAAGTTAGATACAGCGGCTATAGAAGGCAAAGCTTCTCCTCTGAAGCCCAAAGAACTAATGTGGATGATGTCGTCAACATTGCGAATCTTGCTGGTGGCGTGGCTTTCGAGGGCCAGCATGGCGTCATCCGGTTCCATGCCCATACCGTTGTCGATCACTTGGATGAGGTCTTTCCCCCCATTCTCCACTATTACCGTGATGGTATCCGCTCCGGCATCGATACTGTTTTCCACCAGCTCTTTTACTACAGAAGCCGGGCGTTCTATCACTTCGCCCGCAGCGATTTTATTACGGACATCTTCAGAAAGGATATTGATCTTCGGCATATCAGTATCTAAACACAGAACCGTTTGTGAATTCACGGATTATGGAGTTGTGTGGCACATGGGCGTCGTCGATATCCCTGCAGTGAGAAAGCAAGTGCAGGAGGCGACGTGACTCTGTGTAGGCGGATGAGGTTGAAGGCACGTTCAGGAGTTCGTTCCAAGCATGTTTCTTCAATACACCCAGTTCATAGGTGAGGCTGCTGTTGAACATATAATTGGCATTCTCCTGATATGGGAAGATGTTCTTTTCCTCGCCTTCTCTTACGTCGGGCCATCTGAGGATGGTTTCTTCAGCTGAGTATCCCCGGTATTGGCGATCCCGGATGATTCTTCGCAAGAGGCGGCAATCTGTAGTGGGAATACGGTTGTGATTATCGATGTTCAATTGGTTCAGGGCCGATACATAGATGCGGGTTTTACGGCTTTCGGGAATGGCTGAGGTAAGGTCATCATTCAGTCCGTGGATTCCCTCCATGATTATGATGTTATCCTTCTCCATCTTCACGAAGTTGTTGCTGCGTCGTCTGATACCTCTCGTAAAGTCATAATGGGGCAGCTCAATCTGCTCTCCATTCAGCAATTGCGTCAATTGTATATTCAGATATTCCAGATCGATGGAATGTATGGATTCAAAGTCAAAATCTCCACTTTCCTTGCGGGGAGTGAGGTCGCGATCTAAAAAGTAGTCATCCAGACCGATAACAAATGGCTTTGCTTTGCTGGCCTGTAACTGCACTCTGAGGCGGTTGGCAAAAGTAGTCTTTCCGGAAGAAGACGGTCCGGCGATCAGGATTAGCTTGATATCTTTGTCTTCCACTATGTTTGCCGCCATCTCGGCGATCTTCTTTTCGTGCAGAGCTTCTTCCACCAGGATGAATTGAGATATATCATAGCGGTCGATCTGGCTGTTGATGTCCGATATGTTGTGGACACGCAGAATATCCAGCCATTTGTCGTGCTCCTGATGCAAGGCAAACAGTTTTTGCGGTAGCATAAAGGGCTCTTGCAGAGTCATATCTGCACCGGAGGGGAAGCGCAGGATGAATCCGGGTTCCAGATACTCGATGTCGAAATGGGTAATAAAGCTGGTGCGATCTGCTAGAGGACGGATGAAGAAATCGTAGTATTTTCCGCATTTGTAGATACTTACGGTCTCGATATGGTGGCTTTTAATATTCCTGAGCACGTCCTTACGGTGCATACTGCTAAATATATCGATGGCTTCGGAACTGCTTACTTCGATTCGATCTATGGGCAGATCACTTTCGATGATATTGTGCATTGCCGCTTTCAGACGCTGGACATCATCCCGGCTGAATTTCTCGGAATTGAAGATTTCGCAAAACACTCCATCGGCGATTGAATGCTCTGCCACCAAAGAGTGATTTACCCCCAAAAGAGTATGTAAGGCTTTAGCGAGGATGAAGATTGCTGTATCCTGATAAATCCTGTATCCTTCGGGATGATTGACTGTGACGCAATTGACCAGTGTATCTCCGGAAGGAAGATAATCTTCATTGACATATTCGGTATGGTTAATTTTATAGCTCAGGACTTGGTTGCGATCGATGCCACTTCCTTTTATGATCTGTGATATTGGCCTTGCCTTTTCCAGTTCGATGAGACTGTGTTTGTGTCCGTCTTTTCTGATATCGATCTTCATGTAATATTTCCTTGATACTTTTTTATGTTTGTGTATGCCATAGCATGGATTCATTCTGAGCCCCGCTATTTGAACAGAGACAAACTATAAATTACAGCATTATCCGTCAAGAACAATAGGAGAATGAAATGCCGAAACAAGATGCGCGCAAAATGCGTATTAAGAGAGAGATTATAAACCACTTGGGCATAGTGTTTGCCTCGGTGTTTTTTGCCATAGGATACTCTTGGTTCCTGTTACCCTACAATATGGCTCCGGGAGGAGTAGGCGGAATATCTCAGATCTTGCACATGCTTTTTGGGCTACCCAACGGTGTGGGCATGATCCTTATAAACATACCTCTGTTTGTCATCAGTTTTGTATTCATCGGAAAATCGTTTGGCAGTAAATCAATATATGGTATGTTGGTTTCTGCGACAATGACAGACCTGTTGAGCTTTCCCATGCTCCACAAAATCGGTCTGGTCAGAGATTTGGCGCACTATACCCACATGGTTGGAGACAGGGTAGTATATGCAATGTTGCCTCCTGAAGAGATTTTCCTCTCCGCAGTAGCCGGCTCGGTACTGCTTGGTTTGGGCTTGGGGCTGATTTTCCGCTTCAGAGGATCCACCGGAGGCACAGATATCCCGGTGGCCTTCATCAAACAAAAAGCCAATATTTCGATCGGTACAGGCTACTATATTGTGGAAACGGGCATAATCCTGGCTGTATCACTATTTTTGAAAGATCCGAAACTGCTCATCTGGGGTTACATCAACCTGTTTGTAACCACCAAGATCACGGATCTGGCTTCAGAAGGCTTGCCTTATGTGAAAGGTGTTTACATCATCTCGAACAGTCCGGATGAGATTCGTGGCGTGATCTTCGATAAACTGAACAGGGGAGTAACCATCCTGAAGGGGATGAGCGGATTTCACCAACGCGATATCAATGTGCTGTTCTGTGTGCTGAACCGCCGTCAGGTGCCCATGCTTACAGACCTCGTAAAAGAGATTGATCCGGATGCCTTTATGGTGCTTACCGATGTCTATGACGTGATGGGTTACGGATTCAAAAGTAGAAACATCAATCTGCAAGATAGCGGAAATTGATTCAATAACTTTCAGGTAGAGCGTACAGGGATCCTGGATGCTTTATTTTATCAGATCCTGCACAAACTGCCATTCTTGAATGATATTTTGGTAGCGGGCACGCACTTCTGCTGCTTCAAGATTGGGATAATCCCTTTCCAAATCAGCCACCATATCTCCTAGAAGGACGAAGTGCATGTTTCTCGCTGATCCCTTTAACGAATGCAGGATGCTAAGAGCTTCTTTGCTATCTTCTTCGGTGATTGCCTGGTTTAGAGCTTCAAACTTATCCGGGAAGCTGGTGGCCACTATCTCAAGCAAACTCTTAAAAGTATCCAAATCTCCGGATATGTTTTTCAAGAGTGCGTCTTTAGCAAAATGAGAAGCATTGTCCGTTGCTGTCTTTGTCTGATACGAAGCACTTTTCTCCTGAGATTCATTTGACAGGTATTTGCTTAAGGTGGCAGCAAGTTCTGCCACCAAAACCGGTTTGGTAAGGAAGTCATTAATACCTGCAGCAAGACATCGCTCCTGTTCTTCTTTCAATGCTCCGGCTGTAATGGCAATAATGGGCACCGAGGAGAACTTACGGATCTCAAAACTGGCACTCACACCGTCCAGATTTGGCATTTGTACATCCATCAGCACCACATCCGGACTGTGTTTTCGAACTCCGTCAATAGCTTGCAGTCCATCTGTAGCATGCCATATCTGGGCTTTGGGACTAAGCTTGAGGATCATTTCATTCAACAAAATCATGTTCAATTGATTGTCTTCAGCGATTAGGATAGACGGTTTTTCGATTAAATCTGTTTCAGACATAGGTAATCTATCCTTTCTTTCAATGTTTTCCTGTGTCAAGTCTTGGCCTCCGGATTCGATGTTTTCCAAAGCCTTATGCAAATCATAAGCTTTCACCGGTTTCAAGAAACGGTAGTTTATCCCCAGTTCCTGGCAAGCTGATATCAGAGCGGGATTCTCATCGGAACTATGCATCAGCACCACTGGAGTTGTCTGGCTTATCTTCAAGGTTTCGTTCTGAACTCTTCGGATAAGGTCCAATCCATTCATTTCCGGCATATCATAATCAACAAAGATAACATCAGGAGCGCTGACGTTTTGCAGCATCTCCAATGCTTCCTGGGCGCTGCCGCACTCCAGGACATCAATTTTCCAGTAAGTAAGGCATTGCTTGATGATTCTGCGGCAGGATGCATTATCATCTACCACCATCACTGTTTTCGTGAGTTCCAGTTCGTGATCGCAATACCTCTTTCCTTCAACTCTGCAATTGATCGTAAAGCTAAATTCAGAACCTTGGTCGGGTATGCTGGAGATATTAATATGGCTATTCATCAAGGTGGCCAGATGGTTTGATATCACCAATCCCAGTCCGGTGCCACCATACTTTCTGGTAGTGGATGAATCCAATTGCGAGAAAGCGCGAAACAGCTTTTTCTGCATACTTTCATTGATACCAATGCCCGTGTCGCGTACTGTGAATGTGATATCTGTATGATCAGCGTCGGTCATTTCATACCGCACACTCAGCTCTATCTCACCTTCTTCGGTAAACTTTTCTGCATTTGAAAGAAGATTTATCAGGATTTGATTCAGTCTTAAAGGATCGATTATGGCAAATCTGGGAATGTCTGGGCTGATATCCAGCAAAAACTCCAGGTCTTTCTTGCTGGTTCTCAACTTGATGATGTCTGCAGCCTGTTCTACCAGTTCAATAAGGTCTGTACGTGTGGGAGACAGATCCAGTTTTCCCGCTTCAATTTTGGAAAAGTCCAGAATATCATTAATGATGCCCAAGAGGTTGTAGCTGGAATTGATGATGTTTTGGGCATATTGCTGCTGAGCATTGTCCAAAGCCGAGTTTTGCAGCAATTCAGTAAAGCCGATTACTCCATTAAGGGGAGTGCGGATTTCGTGACTCATATTGGCCAAAAACTCACTTTTAGCTTTACTGGCATTCTCTGCTCGCACTTTTTCCTGAATGAGTCTGCGCTCTAGATCTCTACGATTGCGTACATTGACCAAAAGTTGGGCAAAAAGTGAAAGCAACATGCTGTCGGTCTTGGTAAAGCGATGGGTTTTCCTTATGTAATTGAAACCCACAAAACCCTGGCACATACCCATATTCATTATAGGCAAGGTTATCATGCTTTTCACTCTCTGCGTGACCATGAACTCTCGCAGTTGCTTGGGAACATCGGCTGTGAGGGCGTCATCTATGATAACCGTCTCACCTCTACGATGCATTTCCACCCAGGGACCAAGTAAATCCATTGGGATTATTCTGCGTAATTGGGCCTCAGTATCTATGCCTTGAGCAGTCCATTCATTTCCGTTTATACAGACCATGCTATCCCAATCGTAATCATATATAAAGGCTAGATCAGCATTGGAAAAAGTAGCCAGTTCAGCCAGAGATTGCCGTATCGCATTCTCCAGATCTTCGGAATTCAGATTTACATACTTCATGGCCATGGGGATGAAGATTTCCTGCAGTTTGGCCTGTTTGCGCATTTGTTTTTCACGATCGTGTTTTAACAACACTTCTGCCAGCAGGTTTGCCACTACCAGCAGGTTATCTACTTCAGATTCGCTATATACTCTGGGCTCTATCAGGCTATCAAATCCGAAATAGCCCATAACCTTGGAGCCACTTTGAATTGGTATGCACAAAATGGATTTGATATTTTGGCTCTTCAGTACCCGATACTCGGTTTTAGCATGAGGCAACAGCTCTTCCAGATTCTCAATCTTTATTATTTGTCCGCTAGTAATCTGTTTGCTCCACCAGGGAATTGAGGCGCTATGATACACGGGACGTTTATCCTGAATTCTGCCTCTACCTCGTGAGTGCCATTCGTTTGTGTTGAACATACTGGAATAGTCGTCAAAATATCGATATATATATGCTCGCTGCACTCCAAAGAATTCTCCTACCATTTTCAGGCTCTCGTCCAGGATGGTATCCAGTTCCAAGGACTTGCTATTCACAAATGCAGTCGAGATATCTGCAATCATTTTTTGAAATCTGGTTTGTTGCTGAATTGCCATCACAGCTTTGCTATGATCTGTCACGTCTCTCACTGAGGAGATCACCCGTTCATTTTCCATGGGGCTGATACGGGCTTCAAAATACCTGTGTTCTCCATTCATTTCCAATCGAAAGGAAAAGGGAATGGTCTCATTTCGGTCCAAGGCAATTTGTATGGCGTCCAATATATTGTCCGCCAAAACTTTCGGGAAGATGTCCCAAAGATTCTGATTGGGGGCTTCTGCTTTCGTGAGGAACGAATTGTCCGCAGATCCAGTTTTTCTGTCAATCAGGCGGCCAGTTTTGTCTAATACAAAGATCGGATCAGGGATAGAATCCAGCAGTGATTCGATGTAAGCGTTTTTCTCTTTTAGCTCCCGTTCAGTGTGCTTTTGGAAAGTAATATCCCGTGTAACTCCATGCAAGCCATTGAAGTTACCGTCTTTATCCCTAATCATTGTTACATGCATGGCAATATCTATGAGGCTGCCATCTTTCTTGTATTCCTGAATCTCTATCATTCTGGATCTATTCAGATTTGCATTTGGTTCGGTATCTTTTTGCATTTCTTCGGCTAATGCTTCCTGCATCACAGCCAGAGATTCTGGGGGATGTTTGTCTTCCATGCTGCGTGACAGATGCTCTTCCGGGCTTTCCCCCAACATCGCTTCCACGGAAGGGCTTACATAGATGGTATTTAGTTCCTTATCAGTCATGAAGATCATGTCGGTAAGATTATCAGTCAAATAACGAAATTTGTTTTCGCTTTGCACCAACGCTTCTTCTGCAGCTTTGCGGATACTGATATCCCGTGCGTGAACTATCAATCCCTCGATTGCGGAGGATTGCAACATATTGAAAGCAAATACTTCCAACCAAATTACTTCATGTTTGGAGTTATATACTCGTAACTCCAGAGTGGCCAATTCTGCTGGATGTTCAAATACCCATTGTATTGTGTCCTGTACTTTTGCTACATCGTCCGGGTGGACTACGGAATATACAAATAGATTGTAGATTTCTTTTTCGTCTATACCGAGGATTTTTGACCCCAAAGCAGTGGAGTATTTTATCTGCAGATCTTTATCCAGGACTACTACCCAGTTGTTGGAATTGTTCACCAGCAAACGCATTCGCTCTTCGTTTGCACCCAACTCCATTTCGATCTTTTTGTAGAGAGACACATCGAAGAAGAGGGTGGCAAAATAGCCTTTCTCAAATGAGATTGCTTGAATGCGAAAGCTCTTGCCAAGTGGCTTGGATTCCGCATCCACCATATGACTGCCCCCTTGTTCTGCCACATTCCCGTAAAAACCGATCCAGTCAAAATCGTCTTCAGAACTTTTGGGTAGTACTTCTTTTAGAGTCTTACCGATTATTTTCTTGTGATCCAAACCGGTAAGCTCGCCAAAGGCTTCATTGGTTTCTATAAACCTATAATCACAGGGCTTGCCGGATTTGTCCAGCAAGATCTCGTGATAAGCATAGCCGAAGATTGCTTTGTCGATTATTTTCCTGATATGAGATTCCATCTTTTTACCTGTTGGTGTCCTTGGCAGCACATTTTTATTCTTGACTTCCGGATAAACTGCCTGGAATGCTTGCGATAGTCATATAATAGTCGCAACTGTGCATCTGGCAATATTTTATTCTGGAGATGCCCCTCTTGGACCTCTTTGCTTCAATAACGTTCTTGTAAGCTCTGCCTCTGGTACGGCTTAATAATCGGCGAACGGAACCCGATCGTAGCATTCCGAAGCTACGGAGATTTTTGTATCGTAGTATTCCGATGCTACATGTATCGTAGCTTTCCGAAGCTACTACTTGGAGAAGATCGGAATCCTCACATATGAGAGAAGCTACGGTTCGGCAAGTCGCTTCATACCTAAACCTTCATTATAGTTAAGATCACATAAAGTCGAAAGAGCCACGCAGTCAGAGCACAATTCATTATCTGGGCTCTTTCAACTCCATGCTTCAAGCAGTAGTAAAGCAGATATAAAGAGATGCTAATTCATACTTGACATAAACCTGCTACTCAAAATTATTGTATCAAATCACTTTGAATTTATGCAAGGAGCAAAATAAATGAAACAGGGAATTCATCCTAAATACCAGAAGGCTACTGTCACCTGTGCCTGCGGCAACATATTTGAAACCGCCAGCACCAAGGGAGACATGCACGTAGATATTTGCAACGTGTGCCACCCTTTCTACACCGGCAAACAAAAGATTATGGATACTGCCGGTCGTGTCGAGAAGTTCAATAAGAAATACAATCTCAGCAGCGATAAGTAGATCTTATAAATTTGTTTACGCCAGTCTTCCGCCTTTGGGGGAGAGTGGCGTTTTTTATATTAATAAGGATTAGCAGATGAAAAAAGAAATTAGTGTAGGCGGACAAGCGGTTATCGAAGGCGTAATGATGCGCGGACCTGACCGTCTGGCAACCGCCATTCGTCGCAGAAACGGAGACATCGAACTAAAGCTTCAGCCATTTGTAAGCGCTACGCAGAAAAACAAGTTCTATGCTTTACCAATCGTCCGCGGATTTGTGTCTCTCATCGAGATGATGAAGATCGGTTTCTCCACCCTCACCTTTTCGGCTGAACGCTTCGAATTGGATCTGAGACAGGAAGCCGAAGAAAAGGGAGAAAAGCTGAAGGAAAAGAGTAAGGCAGCAGAAAAGCGGGAAGAGATATTCAGCTTCATAATTGCCTTTGGACTGGCGTTCTTGCTATTTGGACTGCTGCCATACAAGCTTTCAGATTGGCTAAAGCTTTCCAAGCAGGACTTCTTTTTCAATCTCTTTGCAGGCAGTATCCGCATTGTATTCTTTGTAATCTACATCTGGGCAATATCTCTGATGAAGGATGTAAAACGCCTGTTTTGTTATCATGGAGCAGAGCACAAGAACGTGAATGCTTATGAGCACAATAGTACTCTGCAGATTCCTGATATCCAAAGCTTTACTACCATTCATCCCCGTTGCGGCACCAGCTTCATGTTCTTTGTGCTGCTGGTGGGCATCCTGTTCTTCTCCATCACCGATACCCTGGTATCTCAAGTCATCATAGGTACTACGATTCCGGTGTATCTGCGCCTGACTTATCACCTTATCCTGATCCCGGTGATATCGGGTCTCAGCTATGAAGTGCTGAAGTTTTCCGGCCGAAATCTAAAACATCCCCTTGTGAGATTTATGACCATCCCGGGCATGGCTTTACAGCGCATTACCACACAACCTCCGGATGACAGTATGGTGGAGACTGCGCTGGTAGCCATGAAAGCTGCGCTGGACATGGACTACAGCGATCACCGGGTAGTTCTATTGGAAAAGTGACATGATCCCCATTGACAAACTGGATGCTCTGAAAGAAGAGTTTCTCATACTCCAGGGACGCGTTTCGGATACTGCGTTGATCTCAGATACCCGAAAGTACAGAGATATGATGCGGCGCTACAAGGAGTTGGAGGCCATCACGGATTGTTACGCCGAATACAGTCGTGTACAGCAGGAATTGGTGGCCACCAAAAGCCTTTTGGCAAGCGAAAATGACCCTGAGATGATTGCCATGGCGAAGGAAGAGATTACAGATCTGGATAGAAGCCTTGAGGAGATCGAGCTGCGCCTTCGCGATCTCTTGATTCCCGGGGATCCTAACGACGAAAAGAACGCCATTATCGAGATTCGCGCAGGTACCGGTGGGGAAGAAGCAGCGCTGTTTGTGGCAGATCTCTTTAGAATGTACAATTATTATGCCGATATGAAAGGCTGGAAGATACAGGTGATAGATACCAATGAGACCGGATTGGGCGGTTACAAGGAAGTTGTGATGCAGCTTAGCGGAGAGAATGCCTATGGCCTGATGCGTTTTGAAAGTGGGGTACACCGGGTTCAGCGCGTACCGGTAACCGAGTCTGGAGGCAGAATTCACACCTCAGCAGTTACCGTGGCTGTACTGCCGGAAGCTGATGATATAGATATTGAAGTGAGCGACAACGACTTGCGCATAGATGTATATCGCAGTAGCGGAAATGGTGGACAGAGTGTGAATACCACCGATTCTGCCGTTCGTATCACTCACATACCCACTGGACTGGTGGTCACCTGCCAAGACGAAAAGTCTCAGATCAAGAATAAGGCCAAAGCACTAAAGGTCTTGCGCAGTAAACTTCTGGATCTGGAAATCAGCCGCCAGGAACAAGAGATCGCCTCCTCCCGCAAAGCTCAGGTCTCCACAGGGGATCGCTCTGCCAAGATCAGAACCTACAATTTTCCTCAATCCAGAGTAACAGATCATAGAATAAACTTGACAAGTTACAATCTGGACGGTTTTCTGGCAGGAAACATCGATGAATTCATCCAATCACTGCGTGTGGCATGGAGGAATGAGAAGGTAAACGGATAAATGTTCCAGAGCTTGTTGATCTTTGTAGTACTGCTGTTTTTCTTGGTGATGTCATTCTTCTTTTCTGGTTTGGAGTCCGGATTGATCTCCATCGACCAGATTGCTCTGGAGCACAGTTCCCGCCGTAGTCGCCGCGATGCATCTCTATTGCGTTTTATCCGTATGCCGGACAAGTTTTTGGGAACTACTTTAATCAGCAATAACGTGGCCAATGCCATTCTATCTTCACTTTCCACACTATTTGTGGCCCAAATGGAGGGTTCTGCTTTGGATCCGCGCTTCACCTCACTGGTAGTAGGTACCATTGTCCTGATATTTGGTGAGATCGTACCCAAGGCTGTATTTAGAGACCATGCCGATAGGATTGTACCCCGCTTATATCCTCTGCTAATCTTCTTCTACTATATATTCCGTCCTTTTGTGGCGATTGTAAGCTACATCAATCTGGCATTGCGCAAGCTGTTGAAGCTTACTGAGAACAATCAATACGATTATCTTACGAAAGACGACATCAGCTTTCTTTTGGCGGAAAGCAGTGAAGACGGAGCTATGCAGCCCCAATTGGAGATGATCGAGGACGCTCTGGATCTGAAAGAGCTGGACGCACGTAATGTGATGGTTCCGCGCACTGATATAGTTGCCATAGCAGAAAACGCAAGCATCCAGGAAGTGATAGAATTGGCCAGGGACGAAGGCTTTACCCGCTATCCTGTTTATCGCAATAGCATCGACGACATTATCGGAGTATTGATAATCTACGATATTCTCAAAAAAGACATTAAGGATAATGTAACAGCAGGCGAGATTGTTCATGAACCTTACTTTGCCCCTGAAAACATGGACGTGGATGTACTATTGAAAGAGATGCAATCTCAAAGGAAATCCATGGCGATAATCGTGGATTCTTATGGCGGAACTGCAGGTATCGTAACCATTGAAGACATCCTGGAAGAGATCGTAGGCGAGATAGAAGACGAATATGACGACGATGAAATCCCGGATGTGGAACAGATCAGCGCCAACACCTGGATTGCCATGGCAGATGTGGAAATAGACCGCTTGGCGGATGACTACGGCATCGAGCTCCCCGAGGGCGATTATGAGACTATCGCCGGACTCATCCTTGATCATCTGGAAAAGATACCAAATCAAGGGCAGTTTATCACAGTGGAGCCTTATCGAATCCAAGTGTTACAAGCCACAGACAAGAAAATTGTAAAAGTAAAAATACATAAACAAACGAGGTAATCCCATGAAATTGATGGAATGCGTTCCAAATTTTAGTGAAGGCAGAGACCAAAGCGTATTGGATGCCATCGCAGCGGCTATTAAAACCGTGAAGAATGTAGCTCTTTTGGATGTCGATCCCGGAGCCGATACCAACCGTACAGTTTTTACGATGGCGGGGGAACCGGAAGCTGTGGTTGAAGCAGCATTTCAAGCTATCAAAAAAGCAGCTGAATTGATCGATATGAGTAAACACCACGGTGAACATCCCCGCATGGGCGCTACCGATGTGTGCCCATTTATCCCGATCTCGGATATGACGATGGAAGAATGTGTGGAATATGCACGTAAACTGGGAGAAAGAGTGGGAGATGAATTGGGAATTCCTGTATATCTCTATGAAAATGCCGCTTCAAAGCCGGAATGGAAGAACCTGGCCAATGTTCGCTCCGGCGAATATGAAGCGCTGCCTCAAAAGGCCCAGGATCCATCTTGGAAACCTGAT
>JAQWBI010000030.1 GCA_028706475.1 Candidatus Cloacimonadota bacterium | reverse complement strand
CCAAAGACTCCCAAGCCGGGCTTAAACAGTGTTTGGGATGTATTTGACAGGCATGGGAGATGACAGTTAGCTCAATATTACCTGAAAAAATCGGTTGTTTCAATAAGTTTCTGTAATTTTGAATGAGTTTCGACACTAGATAAAGTCGAGGAAGCAATCCTGACTAAAGCTTTTCAAGTTGAGCATTGAGATAATATCTGCCATGATTGACTACGCAAGTTGATGATGAGTATGGAAAGCGTGGTATTTTTTACCACTTCTGAGGTAGAATCTACCACAATTGCCTATCTGACTGCTATAAAAGCATATGCAAGCTCAAGAATACAGATATTCACTCGATACTTGTGGTAATAACAACCACAGCGGAAGCATAATAGACTATACTATATCAATAGATATCAATCTCTTACGATGCAGCTCTCGCTTGGAATCAAAGTTGCATATAAATTATGAGAGATGAAGTATAAATAAAGTATGCAATGTGAGTATTGTATTGGAGGTACAAAATGAAAACAAGGCGATTGCTTCTTATCTTAGTCGTGGTCATCGTGATGCTCGTGATGCTCATGAGCTGCAGCAAAAAAACAACTGAACCGGATGATCCGGAATCAGAACCAATTGTAAACGAAGAAACTCAAGTAATACCATCAACAACGGGAAATGAGATTATCGAAGTAGCCGAAGATTCGGTAGTTCTTCCGGCTGATACGGATATAGACTTGATACAAGAAGGCAATATCATCGTCTCTGCCCCCACGGAAGCAGCGCCGCATGGTCTCTTGCGCAAAGTAATTAGTTATGAGGAACAAAACGGACAACTCGTTGTCGCTACGGAGCATGCCAGGTTGGAAGATGCTTTTGACCAGCTTGATCTGAATATTACCCAGGACATGAAGACATCAGACATCGAAACTTCTCGCGCTTTGATTGACGGCATTATCTTCAAACAAGACACGAAGAATCCCTACGATTTTTCTTATTCCATTGATGAGGATTTCAACCTGGGAAGTAATATCACCTTGAACATAGATGGCGAGTTGACCCTGACCTTAGGCTACGAGTTGATGGTAAAAATCGGTCTGTTTCAAGGTTTGCATTATGTCAAAGCAGGTTCTTTTGTTACTTCTAATGGAGATCTTGGCTTTTCAGTGAACGGCAGTTTCGATTACGACAGATCCATTGAATTATACGAACACTATTTTGTTCCGGTTACCTTTTATGTTGGTCCTGTCCCCATCGTTATAGTGCCCAAAGCTGTCATTGTTTTGAATATCGATGCAAACGGACAGGCTTCAGTATCAACATCTGTTTCAGCTTCCGCAACTCTTTCAGCAGGTATGGTTTACGACAAACCCGATTGGACTACATATCAGGAAAGAAATCTTAACTTTGATTATATTCCACCTTCTCTAACAGCATCTATGGAATCTACCATAGATGCTGGACCTCGATTTGAGATAAACCTTTATGGTATAACTGGACCCTGGGTTTATGGGAAAGCATACCTAAGTCTGAACGCAGATACAAGCCTGGACCCCTGGTGGGTCCTTACCGGTGGATATGCTGTAGATTGCGGGGTAAATTTCGATGCTTTGGGATATGTGGCAAACTATACTATCCCGAATATTATCAATCATAGTACAGTTCTGGCCGAAGCCCCGAGCATCGTAGCTACTCCTACTTTCAATCCTTCCGGCGGTACATATAGTACAACCCAAAATGTAACTCTTGGCTGTACTACTCCAAGTGCCACGATCCGCTTTACTACTAATGGCAGTGATCCTACTGAAGCATCTACCCAGTATAGCAGCCCAATCACTGTAAGTACGACTACAACCATCAAAGCCAAGGCATTTCGTAGTGGCTGGACGCCCAGCGCCACCGCCAGCGCCACCTATACTATAACACCCTCCGGAACTGTAGCCACCCCCACGTTCAGTCCCCCCGGCGGGACTTACACATCTTCCCAGAGCGTGAGCATATCCTGCACCACCACAGGCGCGACGATCCGTTATACCACCAACGGCAGCGAGCCAACGGCAACATCTCCAGCCTACAGCACACCGATCAATGTCACATCAACTAAAACCATCAAGGCCAAGGGATTCAAGGACGGCTGGACGCCCAGCGCCACCGCCAGCGCCACCTATACGATCAGCTCACCTCCACCCGGCCAGATGATCTACGTCCCCGGCGGCACCTTCATCATGGGCAGAACCACTGGTTCAGGGGGTAGCGATGAACTGCCGACACACAGCGTTACCTTGAACTCGTTCTACATAGGCAAATACGAGGTCACACAGGCTGAGTATTCCCAGTATATGCAACCAGGTTCAAGCTGGACAAGTAATTATGGACTGGGGGATAATTACCCTGCCTATTATGTATCCTGGTATGCGATTCTGAAGTATTGTAACCTGCGCAGTATGGCGGAGGGTCTTACTCCCGTTTACAGTATCTCCGGCTCTACTGATCCTGTCGATTGGGGTTCTGTGCCCTCCTCAAACAACAGCACCTGGAACGCAGCAATCTGCAACTGGAGCGCCAACGGCTACCGTTTGCCCACAGAGGCGGAATGGGAATACGCCGCCCGGGGAGCTACAAACACCCCTGAATATCTTTATTCAGGATCTAACGACGTTAATTCCGTGGCTTGGTACAGTGGCAATAACTCACCCTATGGCAGTAAACCCGTCGGCACTAAAGCCCCCAACGGCATAGGAACCTACGACATGAGCGGCAACCTCTGGGAATGGTGTTGGGATTGGTATTCCAGCAGCTATTACAGTAGCAGTCCAAGTAGTAATCCGACAGGTCCTGCAAGCGGGTCGTACCGTGTGCCTCGGGGCGGTGTCTGGTCCCTCTATGCCAACGTCTGCCGGGTTGCCAATCGGTCCTTCAACGACCCGGTCAGCGGCAACGTCAGCATCGGCTTCCGCGTCTGCAGGGCAGGTCTGTAAATTTATGGGGTTCTTACCTTTTTACTTTGAAAATGAATAAGCTAAGCACTCAGTTAAGCATAGCCACCGGAGCTCACCTAAGCGCAGCAAGGGAGCGAAGGTGGCTATGCGGCTACACTGGGACTCAGGTTTTCTTTTGTTTCTTTTCTTTCCCAAAGAAAAGAAGATCTGTTTGCGCTTTGGAACTCAGATGCTAAGGATTTTCACCCTGGAATACGACCCCGTCCGGAAGAGTTTTGATGATTCCGTTCTGGCTACTTTTTTGGCTGGTAAGAGCGTGATCAGCATCGAGAAGCGCTTTTTTCGGCAGAACTCGAAGTTTTTTTGGACCTTTGCCATCGAGTATGAAACAGAGAAAATAGGCGGATCCAAGGACATTGAGCTTGAGACAGATGCCCAGAAAAGCTTGTTTCTTGCGCTCAAAGAATGGCGTAACGAACTGGCTGCGGAAAAGGGGGTGCCTCCCTATCTGCTATTTACCAATAACCAGCTAAAGCAAATTGCCATTAAACAGCCAAAGACCGGTAACGAGCTAAAAAACATCCAGATGATAAGCGCTAAAAAGGTGCAAGAATATAGCGAGACAGTATTGCAGATAATCAGTGAGAACATTAGCGATGAGCAAGAACCAGCAGTACCCGATCTATGTCCAATGGCTTGATACGCTGGATTGGATACTGAACACTGTGGAGAAGTATCCTCGCACGGTTCGCTTCAGCATCGGGAGCCGGATCACGGACTATGCCCTGGAGATATTGGAGCTCATCGTGGAGGCGATCTACACCAGGGAACGCCAGGCGCTGTTGAAGCGCATGAATCTGCTCTTGGAGAAACTGCGGGTCTTCTTCTATTTGAGCCAAAAGCGTATGTATATCAGTATCAGCCAGTATCAGCACATCAGCCAGGCAATCAATGACACGGGAGTGATGGTGGGCGGCTGGGGCAAAAGCCAATGAAAAGATACGGATATCTATATGACGATTTGTGTAGTTTCCCTGTACTCTATGCAGCCTGTCAGAGGGCTTTGAAGGGTCATAAGGCCAATCCTGAGGCAGCAGAGTATGTTTTCAACATCGACCGGGAACTCTGCCAGCTACAAAGTGAACTGAAGGATGGCCTTTATCAACCCAGAGCGTACCATTACTTTCAGATCTATGAACCCAAAGAGCGCACGATCAGCGTGGCAAGCTTTCGCGACCGGGTGGTGCATCATGCTCTGATTGCCACGATAGAGCCTGTTTTCGAGAAGAGTTTTATTCATCATTCCTACGCTACTCGTAAGAATAAGGGGAGCTTGGCAGCGGTAAAACAAGCGCAGCGCTTCCTTAGACGCTTTGATTGGTATCTGAAGCTGGATATCCGCAAGTACTTTGACAGCATCGATCATCAGGTGCTGATGAAGTTGATAGAGCGCAAGATCAAAGACCCATACATCCTGGCTCTGATCGGAAAGGTCCTGGATACCAGCAATCTCAACGGCGCCAATCCCAAGGGCGTAGGTTTACCGATCGGGAACCTTACCAGCCAGTTTTTTGCCAATGTGTATCTGGATGGTTTCGATCACTTTGTGTCGGAGAAACTGCACCTTCCATATATCAGGTATATGGACGACATGATCCTCTTTTCAAATAGTAAATCAGATCTGAAAGTGGCATTTTGGATGTGTGAAAAGTATCTGGAAGAGGAATTGCATTTGGCAGTGAAGCCAGGCAGTGTATTGCTTAATAGCCGCATTCACGGATTGCCGTTTTTGGGCTTCAGGATCTTTCAGCATCTAATCAGGATGAAAGCCATGAATGTCAGACGCCTGGCAGCAAAGATAAAGCTCAGGCAATATCAGTGTAAAACTAATCAGATCGATGAAACGGCTTTGTACCGTTCTGTACAGAGCATGCTTGCTTTTGCGTATTATGCGGATTCACATCAATTGGTTAAAAGGATTTGCAACACTATCGGGTAAAGATAATAGAGCGGGTCGAACCGTGTGAAACGGGGCGGTAACTGGAACAACAATGCCAACAACTGCCGGGTTGCCAATCGGAACAACAACAACCCGAACAACGGCAACAACAACATCGGCTTCCGCGTCTGCAATACTCTCATTGCCGGAATTTGCTGGTTTACGGACCTGCCAAGCGGGCACAGACTGTCCATATCTTTATCCCGCTCCCGCAAGGGACAAAAAGAACCAGCTTCACGGCTTAGTAGCATGGTCGAAAGGCTGTGAAGCGATCTTATTATTTTTAAAAGAGGTTCTGGTTCTTCATTGGATATTGACGTTCGGACTAAGGATCTGGAACAGAGTGCCGATATTTATTTGATCGGAGTTGTGTCACTTCATCTGCGGCTTTATGAATCGATCATTTTGAAGCGAAAAGTCAAAGTTCATATATAGTCTGATTTCGGCTCAATTTACAGCTTTCAGTGATCCAAACTCGTCCAGAAACGTCCAAAATCTCAATGTCCAAGTCCAAACATAGTCCATCATATCTCCGCACCAAATAAGGCGTTATCCCCATTTGTCCAAGTGAGGGCGATTTGAAGCTTTGGGTGACGGTTTATAGTTTTTGTATCGTAGCATTCCGATGTTATGCCTCTATCTTCCGGAGGAACGGAATCCTCCGCAGATTGGGTGGACTGCGAAAGCTGTATGAGCAGTGCCCTTCCGCAGCAAAATACCATCTTCACACTCTGAAGATCAGCGATTGCCGAACTAGATATCAAGCCGTTATCCTCCAGTGCTCACTCGATGATTACCCGATGATATCTACTTCGGTACCCGTAGAAGTACAGGGTGAGGATAGACGGGGTCTTACCAGAATATATTCGCTCTGATTGCGCAACTCCAAGTTCTTGCATAGCTGCAAGCAAATGCTGCTGATGACGAAAAATAATCTGGTATGTGGAATATAAATTGAATATCATTCAGGTATAAGAGACATTTATTGTACTTTAGGAAACAACGAAAATGCAGATACAGATAAGCACCAGCGCAAAGGCATACATCGAGAAAAAGCTTGCTTTCTACGCCAAAAAGGGGCGGATGCCCAGGATAGTAGTTGCAGAACGAAGCTGCAGCGGAGCTGTATTTCGCCTCCATTTCGAACCTGCACGTGAGGGCGATATCTCCCTGATAGCTGGTGGTATAGATATCTTGGCCAGTCAAGAGCTATTGGACGATTTTGGCGGATTTGAGCTGGATCTGGAGCAATTCTTCTTTGCTTCCCGGCTCAAGATTGTCCCCTTAAGGCAGAGCTATAGCTGTAACTGCACAGAGAAATGCGTAAAATCACAAAATTATGTCCTGAACAGATAGAGGAAAACTGATGAGAAGAAACCTGTTACTATTACTGATTACACTGTTTATCGCGGGTCTCGCGGCTGCCCCGCATAGCTTTTTGCCTGTGCCTGCAGAGCAACCTGACGGCAGCAAGATAGAGATATTTGCCTCCGGAGACGAATTTCACAACTGGCTGCACGATAAAGATAACTACAGCATCGTTCGTGATGATAAGGGATACTATGTTTACGCCGCACAGGATGGCGAGAATGTGGCACCTACCAACTTGGTGGTGGGAAGAGACAATCCTGCCCGCTTGTCTATAGATAAAGGCGTCAATCTTTCAAAAAACCTGATCAGAAAAAAGTATGAACGTTTATCCAATATGCGGGATTATACCAACGCAAAATCCCCTCATGTAGGCAGTTTTCACAATCTGGTGATCTTCATCCGTTTCAGCGACAGCCCGCAGTTTATGCGTCCAATAACATACTACGACGATATGTTCAACAATGACAGCCAGAATTACAACTCCATGAAGAACTACTTTTTAGCAGCTTCCTATGGGCAATTGAGCGTGGATTCCTTCTTTTTCCCAGAATCTGACGGAACAACCATTGTAAGCTATGTGGACAGCCATCCCCGGGGATATTACAGCCCATATAACTCCAGCAATCCCAAGGGTTACGATCCGGACGATTATTGGCAGAGAACCGAGCGGGAACACACACTTTTGGCAGATGCCTCGGCCTTTGTGGCAGATCAGATTCCGGATACCATCGATGTTGACGGAGATGACGACGGCTATGTGGACAATGTTTGTTTCATTATTCAAGGCACTACAGATGGTTGGGCGGAGTTACTCTGGCCTCATCGCTGGGTGCTTTACGGAGCTAACGCCTATATTCAGGGTGCTCAGGTGTGGGACTTTAATTTTCAACTGGAGAATTCTTTGAATAGTAGCGGTGCCAGCGTTCTCGCTCACGAGATGTTCCATTCCTTGGGCGCGCCGGACCTTTATAGATATGAGACTACCGATATTACGCCGATCGGTAGCTGGGATCTGATGGCGAACAATGCAAATCCCCCTCAACACATGAGTGCATGGATGAAATACCGCTATGGACAGTGGTTACCGAATCCGCCTGTGATCACAGAGTCCGGCAGCTATAGCCTGCAACCAGTGGCATCTTCTTCGGATAACAACATCTATCTGGTAAATTCTTGGAACAATGAAAACAAATATGTCTTGGAATACCGTAAACCGCATGGACTCTATGACGGTAATTTGCCGGATTATGGACTGGTGGTTTATCGCCTCTATCAAGCGATTGAAGGAAATGCCGACGGCCCTCCCGATGAGCTTTATATCTACCGTCCACTGGCAAACAATAACTCAACTAACGGTCAATTGTATCAGGCAGCAATGTCAGCAGACAGCGGAAGAACCAGACTTACGGAATACACGATCCCAAGCGGTTTTACCACTTGGAACCTGCCAGGGGGATTGTATCTGTATAATGTCGGAACAATGGGGGAAAGCATAAGCTTTGACCTGCGTATAACCGATATTCAGCTCACCTCTCCGCAAAGCAATGTCACCTGGTTCTCCGGATCCTCAAAACAGATCACTTGGGTATCGCGCAATAGCAATGGGACTGTGAAAATTGAGTTTAGCAGCGATGGCGGTACTAACTGGGAAGTTTTGGCAAATGGAGTTCCCAACAACGGCAGCTATACATTGGCTGAAGTGCCGGAATTGGATTCAGACAACTGTATAATAAAGCTTTCTTTGAACACAAACGGACATTGGGATCAGAGCTTTACTCCCTTTACGATAGTGAGTCAGATCGCCGTTCCCACACTGATCTATCCCGGTCAGGAATCAGAAGGGATGCCTACTAATCCCAATTTCCAATGGCAAAATGTAGCCGGTGCCACTTCATACAACTTCCAGCTAAGCGAAGATCCATACTTCTCAGCAATGGGGATATCCGTCCTCAATCATACAGCAAATGAGTATCAGGCGAGTGGATTAACTCCCTTCACCACATACTATTGGCGAGTGGCAACAGTGAGCGAAGTGGGCACCGGGGAATACAGTTCAGTTTTCAGCTTCAGCACTGGAGCTCTAAGCGAAATGCCCGCTAAACCACAACTGCTCAGCCCTGCAAATTTCTCGTATAACCAAGCTCTGGACCCTGAACTGAGCTGGACTCCATCCTATCTGGCAGAGAGCTATTGGCTGCAGATTGCCACAAATCCCTTCTTCGGAACACCGATTTTCGAGGTGGAGTATGTGACAGATACATCGCTGGTACCAAACATTCTGCCGGCAAATAGCGTTATCTATTGGCGAGTGGCTGCCAGAAACAGCTTTTCTGTGTCCGGATTCTCCAATGCATTCAGATTTTCCACTGGGAACTGGATGGATAACGACGATAATCAGAATCCCGCTCTACAAACCGTTCTAAAGCCGAATTACCCCAATCCTTTCAATCCTGAAACTACAATCAGTTTCAGCCTGAGCGATCCCAACTCCGAGACCCGGCTGAGGATCTACAATACCAAGGGACAGCTGCTGCGGGAGCTATATCGGGGGATTCCCGGAACTCCTCAGATGAGTTTGGTCTGGGATGGTAGAGACGATGAAGGTCGAGAACTGGGTAGCGGGATCTACCTGTACCGTTTGGAGACAGGTAACGAAGTACAAACGCGTAAGATGATCTTGAGCAAGTAGCACTTGCGAGCCACGTTAGCAGTCTCACAAAGGGACTGCTAATTTTTTATTTGCTTTTTGTGATACTCCGGTTATTATATCTGCAGAACATTAAAGTTATGGAGGTTACCATGAAACTCGTACCATATCGCAGAATGAACGAAATACGACCCATGAGCAATATGCTCAGCCTGTTTGATGACTTCTTCAATAGAGTCTATGAAGATGAGAGTTCTGACGACAACTTCCGGGCTATGGCTATGGATATATCAGAACAGGATAAAGAGTATAAGATTCTGGCAAATCTGCCCGGATTCAAGAAAGAAAACGTAAATATCTCGGTGCACGACAATCAGCTTCTCATCGAAGCAGTCTGCGAAGACAAAAAAGAAGAACAGAAAGGAACGATGTATCGCTGTGAACGCTTTAATGGCAGTTACAGACGTAATCTGAATCTGCCCGAAAATGCCGATATTTCAGCGATTAGCGCCAAGATGGAAGACGGTGTACTGTACTTGAATATTCCGAAGAAGGAACCGACTCCCAAGAAAGAAATCGAAATCAAGTAATTCATCAAACACCTCAACACGTCCCTATACTCACAGAGTATGGGGACTTTTCTATTGTACGGAAAAGTAACGATAGAACTGTAGCATGCTTGTGAAGAATAAAGGAAGAAGAAATCCGGGGGAAGGAGAATGGTGGGTGATACTGGATTCGAACCAGTGACCTCTACGATGTGAACGTAGCGCTCTAACCAGCTGAGCTAATCACCCGTGTTGCGGAGTGGTGGGAGATACTGGATTCGAACCAGTGACCTCTACGATGTCAACGTAGCGCTCTAACCAACTGAGCTAATCACCCACTATGTTGGCAATCTTTTTTAGTCGTGTTTTTTTGTCAATCGAAAATGCGATAATCGCTTATAATAACGCATCAGACGAGACCGCACATAACCACGGAGGGGGATCTATGTGAGCAGTCCATGAGACATTGGTTTCGTAAAGGTGGACGCGGCTCCTCCTTTTCGGCGCTTCAGCGAGAGCCGGTACCATACGTGAGTGGTCCATGAGGTGATACACAATAACGACTTACTTTGTGTACAATACTTTAGCAATGTCAGTGCCGTCGTTTCCGGAAATGCGGATAAAGTAGAGTCCAGAAGGCATTTCATTACCATAGCCGTCCTTCCCGTTCCAAGAGAAGTCTCGTTGATTGTCTTCCAAGAAAGTGGAATACACAAGCTGGCCTTTCAGGTTGTAGATGCCGGCGCTTATTTTGCTGCCGGGTTTGGCGTCTATTGCTACATTCAATACTTCCCGGAAGGGGTTGGGATAGATGTTGTCGATGCGCAGAGCCGGAACCAGATCTACAACGGGATCATCGGAGGGACTGGGATTCCAGATACGGTTAACGAATTCAGGACGGTCCACAAAAGGATTGCGGTTTCCCTGAAAGCTATATAGCATGTCGTTTCTGTTTCTTTCTGCTTCATCCGGGGGATCAGCATAGTGCCAATCGATCATTGTATCCAGCATGTTTACTCCACCCTGGGTGAGGGAATCACCATAGCGGGTATGGAAGTATAGGATGGCGCGGGCTGTGTTGCCCCGGAAATGAGGATTCACCTGAAAAACGGTATGCTGCCAGGTGTCTCTGCCCCTATAGCTCTGCCAGGGAGTATCGTCGTAATACACATCCGAAGCTGCAGTGCTGGCTACATTGCCAAAAGGGAGGTTCCCACGTGAAGAATTCACCTGCATGGTGGTGATGAAGAGGTGATGCAGGTCCGATTTTTTTACATTTGTTTCAGGAGTGAACCAGCTTTGAGCAAAGGTATGTTCGGTGTTGGGATTGCTCTGACCAGAGTAATCATCCTCAATAGGATAGATCTTACCAGTATAGACACAGGTGACGGTTCCGCTGTTGTTATCCAATTCTTGGAATAGGAATACCTTAGCGCCATCATAGCTGGAGTAGGTATTGGTGTCTATCAGATCCTGGAGGGCGTAATAGAGTGGCATGCCCCTCAGATCTTCCACGCTGTCGTAGAAATCCGCCCAGAGGCCGAATGCCAACAGGGCAAACAGCAGCGTGATCAGGGTTTTGGTATTGTATTTCATGGTTTCCTTCTTTGTTTATTAAGCCAGTTTGGGACTTGGATGGGGAAAGTAAAAAAGCTGATATTCCACCAGTTGTACTAAAAGATGCAGGATCATGGTATGAACTTCCTGCACTCTGTCGCTGGTGTCTGCTTTCACGATCAATTCAAAGTCTGTGGTTCCGGATATCTTGCCGCCGTTTCCGCCCAGGAGTGCGATAGTAATGCATTCCCTTGCCCTAGCTTGTCTCAGGCCTTCGGATACGTTTTCGGAGTTTCCGCTGGTGGAGAGGCCTATTACCACATCGCCTTTTTGGGCAAAGGCTTGCACTCCTCTGGAAAAGATCTGGTGGAAGCCATAATCATTGCCTACACAGGTGATATGGGAGGGATCGCTGATGGCGATTGCGGGCAGGGCTTCTCTGTCTTTGTGAAATCTGCCGGTAAGCTCTTCGGCGAAATGCATGGCATCGCACATACTGCCACCGTTGCCGAAGATGATCACCTTGCCTTGCGAACGGTAAGCGTCGGCAATCCGCTCGGCAATCCGGGCGATAATCTTTTGGTTATCCTCTTCTTTAACAAAGGATTCTAGTACCCTTTGGGCATCAGAAAAGGCCTGTCTGATGATGTCTATCATTTATAGGTTTTCCTTTACTTGAATCTTGGTTTTCAATTCACTTTCTTCTATTTCGTCCAGTTCCTTCAGGGTTTGGTTGATCAGGCGAACACGTTCCTTATAAGGCAGGAAGGCACTTTTGAAGCCATTCAAAATCACATATTTCACGATTGGGTAATCCAGACCCAGTTCATTAATGGCCAGCATATACTCGTCTGTAACAGTGGTATCACTGATGGTACGGTT
This sequence comes from Candidatus Cloacimonadota bacterium, assembly GCA_028706475.1. Taxonomy (NCBI): domain Bacteria; kingdom Pseudomonadati; phylum Candidatus Cloacimonadota; species Candidatus Cloacimonadota bacterium. Next base: position 10,477 of record JAQWBI010000030.1, on the reverse strand, counting down.
GTCTGTGTTTATCGTAACCCGTAGTCCGTAGTCTATATAAAAATCGAGGGGGTGGCTTTGGATGTTTGCCACGGCCTTGGTGTGGAAGTTGCTTTTGATGCAGATCTCCAAGGGGATGCGATGGTCGTTTACATAGTTCAATAGATCACCGTCTTCCACCAGCCGTGTGCCGTGGCCGATGCGGTGAGTTCCGCAATAGTGAATAGCTTGGTGGATGGATTCCGGACCATAAGCTTCACCGGCATGGATGGTGATATTCAGGTTATTTTTCAAAGCCAGGTCAAAGGCATCTTTGTGAGCTTTGGCGGGGTGATTGTATTCACCACCGGCTAAGTCGAAACCGATCACACCTTTGTTTTTGAAAGCGATGGCCAATTCTGCCAGCTTCAGGGATGTATTGGGATCCATATTGCGTATTCCGCAGATAATCACACCAGTTTTGATACCAAAATCCCGCTCACCCTGTTTCAATCCATCGATGACGGCTTGGGATATCTCAGTAAGTTTCAGCCCGTTATGAGTATGCAGGATAGGTGAGTAACGAACCTCCATGTAGCGAACATTTTCTTTGGCTGCATCTTCAGCCAGTTCATAAGCAGCGCGCTTGAGTCCTTCTTTGCTTTGCAACACCAAATTCACGATGTCAAAGCCGCGCAGATAGTCATCCAGGCTTTCAGTGTGTTTGCCGCACACAATCATCTTGCGCAGTTCCTTCTCGTCCATAGTGGGCAATTTCACATTCTGCTGTTTTGCCAAGTCTATGATCGTGGGAATGCGTACACTGCCGTCCAGATGTACATGCAGATCTGTTTTAGGCAGCTTTTGGATGAATTCTTTTGTCATTTTTATCTTCATATTTTCCTCATTCTTGCATACAAGCTATTTCGTTATGGCCTTACTGTCAATTCTTTTCTTCGCATTCACAAGCTTTTAGGTATCTTTTCTGGCAAAAAAACCCGTGTCTGAACACGGGTGTAGAAAAAGGGAAAAAATAGTTGAGATTTAGTTGTCTTCCAGATACTTATCCAGTTCTTGAAATGCCTGGGAAGCTTTAAACTGATTGTAGAGAGCTTCTTCATTGCGGATCTCGGCGGCGAGCTTGCGATTGATCTGGTCTGTGGGTATCTTCAATTGGACCCAGGTTTTGTAGCGTAAACCGTCGGCTTCAGTTACTTTACGAGTCTCCATCTTACCTGTGATAACTCCGCTAAACTCAGCTTCGGTAACCGCTCTCAGCACGTTTGAACTGAGTGCCAGTACTTGGGGATCGCTAATTCCGGCTTCTTCCAAATAGTTCTTCAGCATGTTTTCCACATTGATTCTCACATACTGCGCAGCCTCTGAGAGAGCGTTTGAACGTGCCACATTCATGGAAGCGTTTTCGTTCAAATTGGTACCCTGTCCGTAGGTGTTCACATGAGAGTCTCCACCTTGCTCTCCCCACCAAGCGGGGCGATATACCAATTCACCATCAGCCTTTACGGCTTGTTCTTTGTTCTTTGAGCAGCCAAACATCATAATCGTAAGACTCACGATCAGGATGGCCATTAGGGTTCTTTTCATCTTTCCTCCATACGCAGTTGCGTACTTATTATGTCTGTGGTTTTTTATTTGAAAGTGTATCGACGTAGTCATGATTATCACAAACCAAGTTGCAGTTGCCGACGCTGGTGTTCTTCATAAGAGGTTGTAAACACATTGTTTCCATGCTTATCTGCAAAGAAATACAGGTAATTGTGTTGAACGGGGTCAAGCGCTGCCAGGATCGATCCTACTTGGGGATTTGAGATCGGAGTGGGAGGTAGACCCGGATTCTGGTATGTATTGTAGGGGGAGGGGATTTGGGTGTCATGAGTAGTTAAAACTTCTCTGCGAATACCTCTCTTTTCCAAGATATAATCCACTGTAGGGCAGCTTTGCAGTGCCATGCCAAGGCGCAATCTGCGCTCGAATACTCCGGCTATAATGGGACGCTCTTCAGCGTTTCCTGCTTCTTTCTCCACTATTGAAGCGAGGATCAGTGTATTATAGAAATCATCTTGCTGCCCGATCTCGATTCCAGCTCTGGCCATTTTACGGAAGAATTCACCCGTCATCATGCTCAGAATGCTGTCTACAGGACTATTTACCGGAAAGAGATATGTTTCAGGATACAGGAATCCTTCCAGGCTTTGCAACTGCATGCCTGTTAAGCGCCTTACCAATGCCGTGTCTGTGGCGGCTGCCTGCAGATCGGGATATGTGGCCAGACCGCTGGCTTCGATACGTTTGAAGGTTTTGTGCATGGAGAGTCCTTCCGGGAAGGTGATCTTGATGCTCTGGGATTCACCTTGCTGCAAGCGGGATACCGCAGACCAGAGACTGCTGTGACCTCCGAAGATGTAGGTTCCGGTCTTCAAGTTACGGTCTGTCCCGCGCAATTTGGCCAGTAAACGGAAAGCTGAAGCGTTTTGGATGATGCCTGCGTGTTCCAGCTTGATCCCGATGGTTTCGGCGCTATCTCCGGCATCCACTCGCACAATTCGCTCCATAGAATCCCTGGCGCCAAAGAGCTCGTGAGTGGCAAAACCCAAGCCAACCAAGGCGAGTCCGATTGCGATCATGCTAAGGTATCTGTATCCGTTCATTGTCTGTCTTTACTCTCCAGGTAGGATTTCAAAATCATAGCTGCTGCCATGGCATCCACCATTTTCCTTGCTTCCTGCCAGCTTTTGCCCATCTTCTTGAGCTCGGTTTCAGCTTCGGCGGAGCTATATCTCTCGTCAAAAGATATTACCGGGATATCCAGCAGTTCCTGCAATTTATTCATAAAGGCTTTTGTCTCGGTGGTTTTGGGAGTGTCACTGCCATCAATGGCATAAGGCATACCAAGGACAATCAGTTTGGCGTCGTTTTGCTCTATCAAGCCCTTCAGCTTTGGTACCAGGAGGTTCAAAGGGGCGTTCTCTATCACGCTATGGGCTTTGGCAAACATACGCAGGGGATCCGAAAAGGCGATTCCAATACGCTTGCTGCCGTAATCTATCGCCATTATACGACCGGTCATACTTGAGACTCATCTCTCCAGATGATGATTTTCCAGTCGCCCTCTTCCTCTATCAGATAGAAACGAGCCATACCATTGGCGATGTAGCTGCTGTTGTTGTAGCCGTAAGTCAGGATGAGGTCGAAGTAACAAGGGACAATAATCCAATCTTCTCTGCCATCCGCAGGATCACTCTCCCAAAGCTCCTGAGGCGGGATTTGCAAGCGTAATTCAATATCGTCGGCCACTGGCATGGTACCGTCGCTACTGCCACGTTCAAACATGTTCTGAGTAAGAGCCAGCTCTTCATCGTATCCCCACCAGTCATCTTTTCTGCCGTCTCCGTCCATATCAATGCCGATCTGAGAGTATTCACTGGATAACAGTTCAAAGCGGTAGTTTGGGTGGAGCAGTTGTTTGAAGATATTGATGTTTTTCTCACTGTAAGCTTTTTCCAGATTGTGTAAAACCTCTTCGGGATTTCGATTGTGAACCACGGAGGTGGATCGGTCGATCAGAGGCGGGCGGAAGGGATTTTTGCAAGCACCGATGACCAGGATGAATGCCAACAGCAGCAGTTTAGCCGTTCTCATGTTTCAACAACCCCCATGTGCGTTCGCCGGATGAGCGATAATCGCGCCAACGATAGATATACCAATAGCCGTTTTGACGGCGATAATGGAGCTCCATTCTTCCCTGTGCGATGGTGTTTTCCACACTGGAATCCATAAGTTTTGCTTTTAGTTCATACACACGGGATAGTTTGGCTTCTGTTGACGTGATCTCGTCTGGAGTGCTCATCGGCTCCAGACTCAGCTTGATATCTTTGTATCTTGCGTGCAGATTCAGTAGCATGTCTTGTTCCTGAGTGCTGGTCCATTGTGAGTCCGTGCTATAATCCGTGATGTCCTGCTGAGCGAAATAGAAGATGTAATCGCTGAGGAATATCCTGCCATAATTGATGGTATTGCGGGAGTCTTCATAGGCATAGTAGAGGTTGTCCAGAGCCAGCTCCCAAGTATTGGCAAAGTTGTTCCATTGGGCTTCCTCTGTAGGAGGCTCGGAATCCCGCAGGCCAAAAATGTTGCATGCGGAGAGCGCAATCAGCGCCAAAAACAGCAAGATGATATTTCTCATAAAAGCATACTGTATCTATCTGGAAATATGTCAAGCAAAAACGTACTGTATGGATTTGACCTTCATGGGATAGCGATACTCTGAACATAAACCCTGATCTTGCTGAAGTGAATGTAGTGTCATATAAAGCTTGGTGTGGTAATCTACGGATTGCTACAGCGACCGAAGGAAGCCTTTGGATCATTCTCCTCTTTCCCTTTGTTCGATACTGTGTTGAAGCTGATATCAAGGCGTTATCATCCTGTGTTCACTCGATGATAACCCGATAATATCAGGTTCAAGTATAGATAACCAGAAGAGGAATGAAGGTCTTTGCTAAATCAGGCAGGAATCTACCAGACAATCCGTAGTATATTGGTTAGTAACTGACGATCTAAAGCAGTTGATCGGCAAGGCATTGCATCATCATCTCCCGATTGTGTTTTGATACACTATGCAGCGGCATGTCCTTTTGAGCGTGCATCCGTTTCAGATGAGACAGTATCCTGTCCGCGGGGTGTTTCTGCAACAAGGTATGCCACAGATTGGGGTATTCCTCTTTGTTCCAATACAAAGAAAGTAAATGAGCGTAATCCTGCAGTAAACAAAGATCGTCGAAACTAAGAGCATCCGAGCACAATACTTGGTACGGAGGCATATCCATCCACAAGTACTGTCTCTCCTGCGCAATTTGCATCATGGGTGTATCCGGCAGAATCTTCAATGTACCCAATTGCACTGCGGCAGGTTCACAACTGCATAGTTCGTTCAAAGACCGGATTACCGAAGCGAGATCTTCCCCAGGTAGTCCGGTGATGAGATCGGCATGAACTCTGATTCTGGTGCGGGTTTTCAGATCAAGCAGTGCCCGGCGGGATTTCTCCCAGTCTGTATATCTACCGCTTTGCCATAACACATCCGGATTTGTGCTTTGTATGCCCACTTCAAAGCGGATGCGTCCGGCGGGAGCTTTGCTGAGGATATCAAAGTCCGTTTCATCCAGCAAATCGGGATAAATCTCGAAGTGATAATCAAAATCGCTGTCATTGCAGATTGCATAATTCCAAATGGCGTGGGCAAGGTCTTTCTGGATGTTGAAACTACGGTCTATGAACTTTAAGGTACGAGGTTTCAACTCTGCCAGCAGGGCCAATTCCTTGTGCAACCGATCCATCTCTCCCGCTTTTGTGAGTTCAAATCTGGGTTGATGGCGCATATCGTTGGCAGACAGGCAATAGACGCAAGCATAAGGACATCCCCGATAGCACTCGAAATAAATGAGATGATCTTCCAGCTCCGTTTTGTCTCCTTCAGTATAGGGGAAGGGAATATCCTTGAGATGGATGGAGGCAGGACTTTGTACACAGCTTTTTGGATCGAAAGCACTTTCTGCCAAAGCCCTGAATTTTCCTTCACCTTCTCCAATGATAACATAGGAGTTTTGGGCCTGCTGAAATGAAGCTGCTTCCGGCCCTCCAATCACAAAGAGGCATTGGGGAAGGATCTTACTCAGTTCAGCTTGTAAGCTGCACAGCATCACCCGGTTCCAGATATAGGCAGAAAAGCATATTACATCAGGCTTTTGGGAGTAGACATCTTCCATGATCTGATGCAGAGGTTCTTTCAAGCTATAGGTTTTCATCCTAGTTTCACATTCCAGATCCCGGATCATCTGTCGCATATAGTAAAGAGCCAGATTGGATTGACTCCAACTGCTGTTTAGGGCTACTAAGAGAATCTTTTTCATGGGGTATCATTACAGGTTGTGGCTTTAGCGGTCAAGATATTTTGCGTCGAAGCATATTGGTTTTTGTCTGTGTTCTTGCTTTATTTGTTAGAATTGCTTATCATATATAATTGAGGTTACATAGATATCGGATAGTTTAGTAAAGCAACTCAAGCTCATTTAAGAAAGGATAATATGAATCTTGCCTATGAGCATTTACCTGAAAGGGAATTTCGGGAACTCCCGCTATTTTCCTGCCACGGACCGGGTTATTGCAGAGTTATAGCTTTGTTCATTTTCTTGCTGCTTGTTACGCAGATAAGTGGCCGTGTCGTAAAAGTAGGCATATACATGAATCCCCCCAAGGTTTATTGGGGCGAATCGGGGAAACCTTCCGGTATATTTGTGGAGATCATGAATCACATTGCACATGCTGAAGGCTGGGAGATAGAGTATCACAAAGACACTTGGGACAACTGTCTGAACATGCTGCAGGACGGGGAATTGGACTTAATGACGGATGTGGCATACAATTCCGAGCGCGACGAGGTAATGGACTTTCATCAAACACCGGTTTTATTCTCATGGACACAATTTTTTGCCAGGCATGGAGTGAAGCTGGATTCGTTTCAGGATCTGGAAGGATTGCGCTTGGCGGTATTGGAGAACTCGGTTCAGGCAAAGACTTTGCGAGATCTCTTGAGTTTATCCGCAGAAGGCAGCTCCTTTGTGTATGCTTCCAGTTTCGATGAGGTATTGGCATTGGTGCGCGATGGGAAGGCCGATGCAGCGGTAACGAACTACTACTTTGGCAGACAGAATGCCAAGAAATATGGCCTGGAGGAAACAGACATCATTCTGGAGCCCGCCACCTTGTATTTTGCTGCCAAACAGGGTCGTTCGAGCGATCTCCTCGGAGCTATCGACACACATCTGAGTGAATTGAAGGACAGACCGGACTCATATTATTATGCAGTATTAAATAAATACAGCTTCCAAAGCAACGAATACAAGCTTCCCAGATGGGCCGTCCTCATTAGCCTGGGCTTGATCATAGCCCTATTGTTTTCCGTATTGGCAGCAAATATACTTCGAAGACAGGTTCGGAAACGGACTGCAGAATTGCAGGAATCCAACAGGGAGATGGAAAAACGCATTGAAAAGAGAACCGAAGAACTAGCACTCGCCATGCACAAAGCCCAGGTTGCAGATATGCTAAAATCAGCTTTTCTGGCTACGATGTCCCATGAATTGAGGACGCCTCTGAATTCGGTGATCGGCTTTACCGGGATATTACTGAAGGAAATGCCCGGCGCCGTAAACGAAGAGCAAAAGAAAATGTTGAGCATTGTTCAAAACAGTGCCAGACACTTACTCGCACTTATCAACGATGTTTTGGACATCTCCAAGATAGAGTCGGGACAGCTGGAACTACATTACTCCCATATAGATCTGCGCTCCCTTTTGGAGAATGCAATTCAGGTGGTGTCTGTCCAAGCTAATGCCAAGGGCTTGAATCTACTTTACAATCCAGGAAATGCTCCCAGGGAGATCACCGTTGATGAGCGTCGCTTTGAACAAGTGATCCTGAATCTGCTAAGTAATGCCATCAAGTTCACCGAAAAGGGCGAGGTATCGCTGTCATGCATGGTTAAAGAAGCAAATCTGTATCTGATAGTAAAGGATACCGGAATTGGCATCCCTCTGGAGAAACAAAGCAAACTATTCCAGCCATTTGTGCAGGTTGATTCTGGAATTAACCGCAAGTATGAGGGTACTGGACTGGGTCTCTTCATCAGCCGTAAGATCATGAATTTGATGAGTGGTGATATCACTATGGAAAGCGAAATGGATAAGGGTAGCACATTCACAGTAATTCTACCTCTGGATGCCGGGGAGAGATCATGCCAGTCTCAGTCCTCATTATAGAAGACAACCTGGACAATTACTATTTGATGCAGTACCTTTTAGAAAGCAGGGAATACACTGTGCTGGGCGCTGAGAATGGCTGGTTGGGTCTGCAGATGGCTTTATATAATGTGCCGGACATCATATTACTGGATATTCAGCTACCTGGGATGGATGGGTACGAAGTATTGCACGAAATCCGTTCTAATCCCGATATTGCTGATATTCCAGTTGTGGCTGTTACTTCCTACGCTATGGCGGGTAATAAAAAACAGGTCCTGGATGCAGGCGCTACCGGATACATCGAAAAACCGATTGATCCGGAAACGTTTGCCGATCAGGTCACAAGCTATCTGAAAGCCTAGAGTACAAGGAGAAGGGATGAGAACAATACTAAACGTGGACGATCAAAGCGAGAACCTATATTTTCTGCAAAGTTTGCTGGGAACTAAGGAATACCGGTTTCTGGATGCTAAAAACGGTAAAGAAGCCATGGAGATACTAGAGAAAGAACAGATAGATTTGATTATTAGCGACATCCTCATGCCTGTGATGGACGGCTTCTCTTTATGTAGAGAATTACGGCAAAACCCTAAACTGAAACATATCCCCTTCATCGTTTTTACTGCTACCTATACTGGAGAGAAAGATGCAGTACTTGCAAAAACAATGGGTGCAGATGACTATATCAGAAAGCCGTGCGAACCAGATGAGTTACTTCAGAGAATCCATGCAGCCATAGCAAAAAAGGATGACATCCATCGCTTTGATAAATTGGAGAATCCAGACGACGAAACCGTACTGAAGATGTACAATGAACGTCTGGTGCGCAAGCTGGAAGAGAAGATGCAGGAAATGGAAGCTGAAGTAATAGAGCGCAACAAAGCTATACAAGCCCTGAAACAAAGTGAAGCCCTTCTGAAGACGATTCAATCCATCGTGAAACTGGGGGGCTGGGTGTATTATCCAAGCACTAAACAGTTCTACTGGTCTGATGAGATGTACAAATTGCATGATCTTGATATACAAAATACACCAATAGACGAGGCTATTAAGTGTAGTAGGTCTGGTTATGACCAAGATACTTTAAAAACAATAGAGGACAATTGGAACGAGATCCAGAAGAGTGGTAAAGCCTATGTCATAGAGTCTTGGTTCACTACCATGAAGGGTCGCAAGATATACGTAAACTCTGCGGCTGTCGCGGAATGGGAGGGAGGCAGCATCTCCAGGATCATTGGGACTTTTCACGATATAACCGAAAAGAAAGAAGCAGAAACAAAACAGTATGAATTGGAACAACAACTAAGGCAAGCTCAGAAGCTGGATTCCATTGGGCATCTGGCTGGGGGAATAGCTCACGATTTCAACAACATTCTCACCGTGATCCTGGGATATACCGAAGAAATACTCAATGTGCTTCACGATAAGGATCCTATCCGGCAGGAAATAGAAGAAATCAATAAAGCCGGACAGAGAGGGGCAAGCCTTACCCGACAGCTTCTGACTTTCAGCCGTAAGCAAGTAATCAAACCCCAATTGCTGGATCTAAACGAGATCATTGAAAACCTATCTAAAATGCTGATGCGTTTGATCGGAGAAGATATCGAATTCGTGAAGGAACTGGCAGATGATCTGCCGAAGATACTTGCGGACGTGGGGCAAATTGAACAGGTGATCATGAACTTGGTTATCAACGCCAGAGAAGCCATGGAAATGGGTGGAACTCTTACTATATCTACCTTTGCCTACCTTCCGGATTCAAACTTCACAGCCAGACATCCCATGATAAAAGGGGATAGTTTTGTAGTGTTGAAAGTGAAGGATACCGGGTGTGGTTTGGATGCGGAAACCATAGAACACATCTTCGAGCCTTTCTTTACCACTAAACCCAAAGGACATGGCACCGGTCTGGGTTTACCCACAGTCTATGGTATTGTACGGCAGGCCGGCGGAAGTATCAATGTGGTTAGCAGCCCCGGCAAGGGAGCCATGTTTGTGATCATGTTACCGGCAGCAAGCGGTGAAAGCGAAGTGAATCATGAAGCGAAAGTTCCCATCCAGCAAGGTCTGCACGATGAACTGGTGCTGATAGTGGAAGATGATCAATCCATCGCAGATTTGAGCGGGAAGATGATTAAGAAGATGGGATTCAAGGTAATGCTAGCAGATAGTGCCGATCAAGCCATGATTCTGATAGAGGATGAGGGTCTGCGCCCCTATTTGATTATCAGCGATGTGGTTATGCCCGGCATGAGCGGAGTAGAATTGGCAACTATCATGCAGTTCAAACATCCGGAGATCAAGCTGCTCTTGATGTCAGGCTACACAGAGAATGTGATCTCACAACATGGTGAATTGGATCCCAGCATTCCGTTTCTGCGTAAACCCTTTACCCGCCAGGAACTTCATGTAAAGATCGGGGAAGCGCTAAAATACGAACACTCTGCCAATACTTGAGTAAATGCTGTATTTACTCCTGCTGGGCAGATTATTTTGTTTGTAATGTGTTGCGGTGCTACAGAGAGTTTTCGTATTGTAGCATTTCGATGCTATGTCTCCTTGATTTCCGGAGGAACGGAATCCTCCGTAGGCCGAAGGCCGTTCAATAGTGAAACGAAGTGGAGCATTCAACTGGTGCCCAGCACTGCAACACTGCAGAACCAAGAAGAAGAACATGACCGGGTTCTTTCCTTATATCC